>DATLVT010001011.1:0-2535 GCA_035577105.1 Polyangia bacterium | reverse complement strand
GCGCCCGGCGTCGATCCGAACGGGATGAACTGCAACCAGCTCCTGGGGATCGTGCGCGACTTCAAGACCAGCGACGTCCCTGGCGGGCATCCCGACTTCGAGTCCTACGAAGGCGACGACGCCACCCCGGGCCTGGTCGAGGCCAATCTGGGTGCCGATCGAAAGCCGGTCTACGCGTCCATGTGCGAGGGCGGCGCGACGATGAACAGCGCGGTTTGCCCGTTCGGTCAGCAGACAACCAGCAAGGCGGCGTTCGACCAGTGGTATCGACCGGTCGACGGCGTGAACAAGCAATTCTTTCTCTACCTGATGTTCGACAAGCTCCCCTCGGGGATCGCGTCCTTTCAAAGCGCGCATTTCTTCCCGCTGGATGGTCAGGGCTGGGGCAATCACGGCATGGACGCCGAGGGAAATGTACGAAACTTCGGCTTCACCACCGAGGTGCACACGACCTTCAAGTACGGCGGCGGCGAGACGTTCACGTTCACGGGTGACGACGATCTGTGGGTGTTCATCAACGGCAAGCTGGCCATCGATCTGGGCGGCCTGCACCCGGAGGTCAGCAAGACCATCGACCTGGACGCGTCGGCCGGAACGCTGGGGATCGCCAAGGGCACCACCTATCCGCTGGATCTGTTTCACGCCGAACGCCACACCAACGCTTCGAACTTCCGCGTCGACACCAACTTCACCTTCGTCAACTGCGGGGTCATTATTCCGTAGGGCGCTCGGGCGCGCTAATCTCGGCGCGTGAGATCGTTGAAAAGGTCGGTGTTCGCGGGCCCGCGGCGCTGGCCGCTCCTGTGTCTGACGTTGGCCGCAGCCTGCGGTGACAACGGTGGTGGCGCCGCGGCGCATCGGCCACATGTCATCGAGATCGACATCGACGATCACGGGCTGGCGGGGCTGGACATGGCGGAGGCGCCCAACATCAAGGGGCTGATCGCGCGCGGCACGCTGGCCTACACGCGGGTGATCGTTCCCACGCACAGCAACCAGAGCAACGTGGCGCTGTTGACCGGGCAGTACCCGGAAGGGGACAACGTGCCGTCGAATTCCTGGCTGGCGCGCGAGGATGCCTTTCGCCAGCCGGTGGCGCTGCCGGGGTTCAGCGTGGGCGACTATGTGCTGTGGGAACGCAATCCGCTGCGCACGCGCGGGGACAGCGTGTACCAGGCCGTGGCGCGCCAGAACCTGCGTTCAGCCTATGTGGGACCGCTGCCGCCGTTCGAGGCGGGCGCCGACGAAGCCCACCTGACCATTGTCGGACTGCGGTTTGGTGGCGCCACGGTCAGCGTCGGGGTGGCCAAGTCCCTGCTGACGGGGGTCTTGCACTATCCACAGGCAACCGTCGACGCCTATCAGTTTGAAGGGCCGCCCACCGCCGGCGAGACGCAGACGCATTTCACCATCCGTATGGCGGCGGCCCTGGTGCGACAGGCCTCGACCGCCCGGCCCATGCCGGACTTCATGTTCGTCTTTGACTTCGTGGCGCTGGACGGCGATCCCACCAGCGAAACCGGCGCCTCGGGCGAAGGCATCATCAAGATCATCCACGACTATGACGACGCGCTCGGCGATCTGCTGGCGGCCCTGAAAGAGCGCGACCTGCTGGACGACACCAACATCGTCTTCACGCTGGACCACGGCAAGGTGGACGCGCACAACCAGGTCGTCCTGGGGACCCACGGCGCCGACGGCGCGACGGCCGCGGACGGCCAGCTGGGCGCGCTGGTCACGGCGCAGGGGCCGGCGCTGGGCATCGCCCCGACGGACTATGCGGTCCTCAACGAAGACGGCGACGCCCTGGTCTACGCGCGCACGCCGGGCGCCGGGACGGCGGCGGGCGCCGCCCGGCAGGCGGAGGTCTCCGGCGCGCTGCTGTCGCTGATCCAGTCGGGCGCCATCACGGGCCTCGACACCACCCGCACCATGACCGCCGACGGCGCGATGGGCACGCGGCGCTTTCACGATTTTCGCGGCTCGGGGCCCCATCAGGCCGACATCGTGGTGTTTCCAAAGGACGACTGGACGCTGAACCAGGTCGATGCGGCGCTGCCCGCGGGGCCATTTCATCCGCAGGATCACGTCCCCTACGGGCGCCACGGCGGCTTTTCGGTGGACGAACTTTACGTCCCCCTGATCATGGCCGGTCCCGCCTTCAAGCAGGGCGTGCTGCTGCCGCACCCGGTGGAGCACCCCCAGGTCGCCTCCACGGCGCTGGCGGGGCTGCCCGGCGTTCGTCTCGACACCGCCGCCAGCGGCGCCATCACCGCCGCGCTTCGCGATCAACCGGGCGAGACCATCGACCAGCCGGGTGATCTGGCCACGGCGCGCGACCAGGTGTTGAGGGGCAGCGGATACGTCGGTGACTTCGCCTTGCCGGGACCGCCGGCGACGGCGGCCATCGTCATCGACGTGGCCGGTCTTTACGAGGAGGAGGTCTTCAGCGATCCCGTGACGGCCGACGCGGCGGCGCCGCTGCGCGCGCTGGCCGGACGGGGGACGCGCTTTCAAAATTTCTGGCTGCGCTAT
>DATLVT010001010.1:0-6835 GCA_035577105.1 Polyangia bacterium | reverse complement strand
CGCGCAGGACGTCCAGGCCGACCTCGGGGGCCAGCTTGTCGGCCAGCTTGCTGAGGACGGCGGTGGTCACGGCCGCGGTCGGATCGAATGATTTTCCGCTGGACGGCTGGCCACCCGGCTGGCCGGTCAGGACCAGGCTGACGATCTGGGCCTGATCGTAAACCGGAGGATCGCTGGTCAGGCGCAGGTGTGGCTTTTTCGGCGTGCCGGTCAGTTGCACCAGCACGCGCGCATCCGGGTACTGGTGTTCCAGCAGGATGTCCAGATGCGGATTGATGTCGGGCGAACCGTCGAAAGAGATGTCGCCGCGGTCGAAATCAAAACGTTGGCCCTGAATGTTGATGCGCCCGTGGCGGACGACGATGCCTCCGCTGATGGTGGGCTGTCCGGCGCGCGGACCCGAGGCCACGCTGCCGACCTTCAAGGTGCTGTCCAGCTCGATGTCGAGATCCTTGCCGCGCACGAAGATCTGCCCGGTACGAACGGCGACGTTGATGGCCCTGGGCTGGGCGGTCGCGGCCGCCTCGCGCTGTCGCTCCTCGGCGGCCAGGGCGGCCTCGTCGACGAAGCGCACGTCATCGTGCGGTCCGATCTTCTGTAGATTTCGCGAGCCACCGGTGCTGGGACCCTTGGGCAGCCAGACCTGCGCCCGCGGCACCTGCACCAGCCCCGACACCACGTCCCGCTGCAGCGCCGCCTCGACCGCCAGGTCGCCGTCGATCAACGCGCCGGTGCTGCCGGCCGCCGCTATCAAGAAACGATGGGCGCTGGCCTTGAATACCGCCCGGCGCGGCGTCAGCCCCTCCAGGCTGACCCAGCCACTGCCCGACAGCCAGCCAGCGCCCGAGCGCGCTTCCAGCCGGGTGAGATCACCGCGCCCCGGCTTGAGGCCGGCCGCCACCCGGATGTCGTGGAACGTCGGCTGCCCGATCAACCCCAGGCGTCCTTTTTCAACGCCGAGCTGGGCGGTGACCTGCGGCGCCTGCAGCGTCCCCGCCGCCGAGGCCGTCAGTTGCGCCACGCCGGCCACCTCGCGCACCGTCGGCACCAGCAGGCGGACAAAGCGGAGATCGAGATCGCGCGCCTGCAGCGACGCCTGCAGGCGATCGTTCTGCCTGCGCTCGACCGAGGCCGAGCCGGTCAGGGTCCCGCCGGTGGCCTCCTGGACGGTCAACTGGGCGTCGACGTGACCGTCGCTGGCATCGCCGTGGATCACCACCTGCCGGAAGGTGAGGTCGTCGACCTTGGCGTCAGTGATGCGCAGGTCGGCGGCGCCCGACGGACGGGCCAGCGTCCCCGTGATCGTTCCCTGGCCGGTCAGCTGGCCGCTGAGACCCTTCATGTCGTCGGTGAATTCGGACAGCGAGGCGAGCGCGAAGGCAGGAATGGTCACGGTGGCCTGCACCGGCGCCTGGCGCAGATCCATGCCGGAACGCAAGGCGCGCAGGTCCAGCGGGGTCTTCGCGTCGACGATCAACACGCCGGCCTTGCGGATGCGCAGCACGGCGCCGGCGTGAATGGCGCCGGGCGCCGTCTCTATGGTCAGTGACCCGCCCAAGCCGGGAACGGTCTTCAGGGTTGAATCGCGGCCGCGGCCTCGGATGTTGCGATACATGACGTCGCGCAGATCGAACGCCACCTTGGCGTCGGGGTGAGCGACATCGCCGGTCACCGTGGCGTTCAGCGTCGCCACGCCGCCGCTGACCCCTTGCCGGCGCATGAATTTTTCGAAGAGCGGGACGGCCTCCAGATGAACGTCGTTGCTGCGCACGGCAAGATGCATGTCTCCGCGCTGGGCCAGGCGCGGTGAACCGTGCGCGGGGACCAGCACCGGCAGATCGGCATCAACATTCACCTCGGCGCGCGCCGACGGGAGGACGGCGTGCACGTGGGCGGTGGCGCGGCGGCGGGCCAGCGTGCCGGCCAGGTCAGCGTCAAGCGGCGTCAAGCCGTTGATCGACGCCGTTCGCAGGGTCAGGTGAACGTCGGCCAGCGGTTCGTGACGGTTGGGCGGCAGGCGATAAAGACCGTCGGTGGCGACGTGGCCGGTAAAGCGAAAGCCGGTTCCGGCCAGGGCCAGTCCCTGCCAGCGAACGGCGTCGCCCGCACGAAACTGCAGACGCGCCGGGTGCTCCAGCGCCAGCGTCTGACGATAGCGAGCGGTGGCAAAGTCCAGGGACAGCGCCTCCAGGCGGACGTCGGCCGCGCCCGCTGCCAGCGTCCCCCGCGCCCGCAAGCCGCCGTGCACGCGCGGCCCCGCCACCGCGGCGTCGACGCGCAGGCCGCTTCGATCGCCGGAGGCCGTCAGAACCAGGCGGTCCACGCGCGGCGCCTGCGGCGACAGCCACAATGCCCGGGCGCGCAGGTCCACCTGGCCGGCGGGGGCCGACAGCGGCTTTTCCACGTGCCCGCGCAGCTGGGCGGCGCCGACGCGCACGCCCCCGACGCGCAGGTCGGCGACGTGACCGTGCATCGTGACGGCCGCGTCGGGCAGTGTGCCGGCCACGTGCACGGCCAGCGCGCCGTCACCTCGCAGATCGGGAACCTGGTCGCGCGGTCCTGGCAATCGTCCCTTCAGCGTCGCGTTCAGATCGATCTCCGCGCGCGGGCCCTCGCCGTGACCGGTCAACGCCAGCGCGGCCGCCCCCACCCGCAGGGCGGCGGTGGCGATCTGCCAGCGCGTCCCTTCAGTGGTGGCCAGCAGCTTGCCGTCTTCAATGGTCAGGCCGCCCGCCTCCGACGGGGCCACGGTCAGGCTGACGCGCGCCGGGGCGTCGTCGGACAGCGGCACGCCCCGCCCGCTGACGGACAGGATCGCGTTCAGCCGGGCCACCGGCGCCCGATCGACCAGGCTGGAGGGATCGACGTTCTCCGTGGTGACCACCACGTGGTAATCGCCCAGCGCGGGTTTGCCGTTGCCGTCGGATGACGTCGAGGTCAGGTGCTCGACGGAGGCCGCTCCCTCCAGGCTGATGCGGCCGGTCTCCTTGCTTTGAATCGACAGCTCGTCGATGCGGACGCTGGCGCGGTCGCCGTCCAGCGCCAGGCGCGCCGCCAGATCCAGCGCGCCGACGGTGGCGTGCAACCCCGTCGCCGTCTCGGCGTCCGCCGACAGATCAACCACGGTGATGCGGTCAACGTGCACGCGCCAGCCATTGGCCGTCCGGGACGGCGCCGCCGTCGTCGAGGGCTTGGCTTTCTGTTTGCTCGTGGACGAAGGCGCCAGCAGGTGGTTCACGTTCAACGTTCCGTCGGCTTCCGGCCGCACCACCAGCCTGGTCCCTTCCAGCCGCAGCTCCCGCACCGCCACGGTCTGGCGAAACAGCGCCATCAGGTCGTAACGCGCCGACAGCGTGTCGACGTGGACGGCGGTTCGCCCCTGGTCGTCGACGATGTTCACGTCGCGAATCGTCAGCTCGTGCAGGTAGTCACCGTCGATGCGCTCCAGCGTCAGACCGGGCACGAACTGCTTGACCTGGGCCAGCGCCAGATGCCGCACCCGCTGGCGACCGCCGTCGGTGCGCGCATAAAGGATCAGCATCGACAGCGCCACCACGCCCACAAGAATCGGTCCCAGCAGCATCCAGGCCGCCACCCGCGCCGCCCGCATCAGAACGCCTCACCGATGGTGATGTGATAGGCGAACCGATCACCGGGATCGGGATTGCTGCCGCCCATGCGGTTGACCCGGACCGCCGCCCCGGCCCGCACGATGCCGATGGGTGTGGTGTACGCGGCGTCCAGGCCCGGGGCGACGTGCAGCCGCCGCACGTCCAGCGCGCCGAACGTGGTGGTGACGTCGCCGGCGTCGACGAACGGAATCAGCGCCAGCCAGGCGCCGCTGATCTTGGTGGCCTCGATGCGCACCTCGCCGGAGAACAGCAGCGCGCCGTCGCCGCCGTACGGGATCAGCCGACCCTGCGCGTCCGGCGCCTGCGGCGACAGGCGCCCGAATCCAAAGCCACGGTGGTTGGCCGGGCCGCCGAAGCGAAAGCGACGGGTGATGGGGCTCTCCTCGCCGCCGTAGGTCTTGATCCAGCCCAGCAGGGCGCGCCCCGCCAGCACCACCCGGTGACCCAGCGGGACGTAACCGCGCGCCTCGGGGCTGACCTTGACGTAACGAAAGTCGCCGCCCACCGCCGGATCGCCCTCCTCGACGTGCAGAGACAGATACGTTCCCAGCGTCGGATCCAGCGGCCGGTTGCGCAGATCCACCTGGGCGAATTCCTCGACGTAGGCCAGCCGATAGGGATTCTTGAATCCGAAGAACCTCTGGCTGGCACCGCCGAACACGTCCTCATCGACGTTGAAGAAGTTGAGGTACTGCAGATTCCATGACGCCCCCACCAGCAGGCGGTTGCGAACGAACGGGCGATCACCGCCCAGCTGGGCGCGCGGACCATAGAACTGATAACCCTCGGCGATGCCCAGGTCGTAACCGGCCAGCGCGTGCAACGTCACGCTGGTGGCAAGGACATCGGGCTGGGTCAGCTCGGCGTCGTTCTCGGCGGCCAGGCCGCTGCGCTGGATGTTGGTGACGGAGGGAATCACCACGTACGCCGGCAGCGACCGCAGCCGCAGCCGGCGCAGCCCACCCAGGAAATTGCTGAACGTCCACTCGGCGCGCAGCCGCACCTCGTCGCGCGCCCGATCGGCGCCCACGCCGGCGCCCAGGCGCAGCTCGCGCAGGGGGCCGGGCTGCACGTGCACGACCACGTCGGCCACGTCGGTGGGCACGGGCGGCAGATCGATGCGCACCGACGAGAAGACACCCAGGTTGTAAAGACGACCTTGCGTGGTGGCCAGATCGTCCGGATCGTAGACGTCCCCCTGGTTCCAGGTGACCCGGCGAAGCAGCTTCCAGGCGGGAATCCCGCCGTTGCCTTCGATCGTCGTTCTCCCGAAGCGGACCTTGGGCCCCGGGTGACTGTCGAACGAAAGGTCGGCGACGTGCTTGTCGCGATCGACGCTGACCGCGCCGACCACGTCGCCATAGGCATAACCTCCCTGCTTCAAGCGATCGTTCAGCGACTGTTTCAACGACCCGTAGGCGTCATAGTCAAAGCGCTTGCCCGGCTGCAGGTTCCACCAGGCGGCGTCCTTGTGGGCCCGGCTCTCCTCGGCCGAGGGGAAGCCCTTCATGCGCACGGCCGCCACCTGCGTCGGCGAATTTTCCTGCACAGTGATCACCACGTCGACGGCGTCACGCTTGCCCGCCGCCGGTTTCACCTGGTGGCCGATCACGCGGGCGTCGAAGTAACCCCGGTCGGAATAGAAGGCGGCCACCCGCTTGAGATCGAGATCGAAGGCCGCCTGGTCGAACCACTTCTTGCCGGCGAAGGGCCACCACCCGGTCTTCTGCGTCGCCAGCTTTTCCGTGAGGTCGCCGGCCGAGAACGCCTTGTTCCCCTCCACGCGCAGGTCATGGACCCACGTGCCGGTGGAAAACTCGTCATGCGCGCAGCTGAAACCCGCGGAGCTGATACCAACGACTGACATCGCAAGTGTGATCGGCACAAGGCGCCGCCGGCGCTTCACGTCATCCCCAACCCGAAAACTAAGCATCCGATGCCATATGGCCAGCCTGTCCGTGGGCTGCTAGCGTCAGGCGCCCAAGGAGGGGCGCGGCGATGGCGACACGAGGGTTCACGGGAAAGCGGCGCCCGCCGGGCGCGGACGCCCCTGAGGACGTCAGCAAGCGCCTGCCGCCAGGACAGACCTTGACCCGGGACTTCCCGGTTCTATCCGCGGGGCCGACGCCGCATCTGGATCTGCAGCGCTGGTCCTTCACCGTGAAGACCGGACCGCGGCCGGTGGCGCAATGGTCCTGGGAGCAGATGAACGCGCTGCCGCAGACCACCCTTCGCTGCGACATCCATTGCGTCACCAAGTGGTCAAAGCTGGACACGAACTGGCAGGGCGTCTCGATAGACGACCTGCTGGCCGCCTCCGGCCTGGGGACGCCGCCCACGCCTTACGTCCTGGCGCACACGCACGACGGGTACTCGACGAACGTCCCCGTCGCCGATCTTCTGGGCGGCCGGGCCATGATCGCCCTGCGCTATGAAGGCCAGCCCATCCCCGCCGATCACGGGGGCCCGGCCCGCCTGCTGGTGCCGCACCTTTACTTCTGGAAATCGGCGAAATGGGTCAGCGCGCTGCAGTTCACCACGCGCGACGAACCGGGATTCTGGGAGCTGCGCGGTTATCACATCCATGGCGATCCCTGGCGCGAGCAGCGTTTCTCCGGTGACTGAGCCGCCGGCCGCCCCGGCGCGCCTGATGTGGCAGCCGGCCACCATCGCCGCCATCAAGACAGAGACGGCGCGGGTCAAGACGTTCGTCCTTTCGCCGGCGCGGCCATTTTCGTTTCGCGCCGGCCAGCACGTCGACGTCCGCCTGACCGCGCCCGACGGTTACCAGGCCCAGCGCAGCTATTCGATCGCGTCGGCGCCGGACGACGCCGCCACCATCGCCCTGACCGTCGAACGTCTGGACGACGGCGAGGTCTCACCCTTCTTCCACGACGTGGCGATCGTGGGCGACACCATCGAGCTGCGCGGACCCATCGGCGGTCACTTTGTCTGGTCGGTGGAAGACGGCGGCCCGACCCTGCTGCTGGGCGGTGGGTCGGGCATGGTGCCCCTGATGTCGATGATCCGCCACCGCGCCGCCCGTGGCGCCTCCGTGCCGATGGCGCTGATTCTTTCGGCGCGCACCTGGGACGACGTCATCTTCCGCGACGAACTGGCCGCCCTGGACGCCCGCCGCGACGGTTTTCACGGCGCGCTGGCCCTGACCCGCGCGCTGCCGCAGCGGCCGGGCGACTACGGCC
>DATLVT010001009.1:0-3289 GCA_035577105.1 Polyangia bacterium | reverse complement strand
CCGCCCGGCGTCGGCGCCCAGCAGCGCGCGCAGCTCGCTCTCCGACCAGACGAAAAACTTCCCCTCCTCCCCTTCCGAATCGGCGTCGGTGGCTGAATAAAAGCCACCGTCGGGGGCCGTCATCTCGCGCAGCACATAGTCCAGCGTCTCGCGCAGCACGCGGGCGAAATCGCCGCGCCCGGTGACCTGGAACGCCTCGGCGTAGGCGACGGCCAGCAGCGCGTTGTCGTACAGCATCTTTTCAAAATGCGGCACCAGCCAGCGCCCGTCGGTCGAGTAACGGTGAAAGCCGCCGCCCACCTGATCGTAAAGGCCGCCCCCCGCCATGCGCTCCAGCGTCAGCGTGGCCATGTGCAGCGCCCTGGCGTCCCCGGTGCGGGCGTGGTGGCGCAGCAGCAGGCGGATGGGCAGGTTGGAGGGAAACTTGGGCGCCCGGCGCACGCCGCCGTAGACGTCGTCAAAGGCGCTCTTGAAATAGTCGACCACCGTGGCGATGGCATCGGCGCCCGGCAAGCCGGCGGCAGTGGCGCCGCCGCCGGCCGCCTGCCCTTGCATCTCGGCGCGCACCGCCTGGGTCAGCGCGGCCGCTGCCTTCGTCACTCGCGCCGTGTCCTTGTGATAGGTGTCGGCCAGCTCGCGCAGGATGGTGAGAAACCCGTGCTGGGCGCCCCGGGCCCCGTCGCGTGGCGGGAAGTAGGTGCCGCCGAAAAACGGTTCGCGCTCCGGCGTCAGCCACACGCTCATCGGCCAGCCACCCGAACCGGTCAGCGCCTGCACCGCGCTCATGTAGATCGCGTCCAGGTCGGGACGCTCCTCGCGGTCGACCTTGATGCAGACGTAATGCTCGTTCATGAAGCCGGCGATCTCCTCGTCCTCGAACGATTCGCCCTCCATGACGTGGCACCAGTGACAGGTCGAATACCCGATCGACAGAAACACCGGCCGCGACAGGCGACGAGCCTCGGCGAACGCTTCATCGCCCCAGGCGTGCCAGTTCACGGGATTGTGGGCGTGCTGCAGCAGGTAGGGGCTGGTCTCCAGGATCAGCCGATTGGTGTACTTGGGCGCCTTGCCCACCAGGTGATGCGTGCGCGGCACATAACCAGGGCCCTTGGCCGCAAGGGCGGCCGCCAGCTTCGCGGCGAGCGCCTCGTCGTATGCGGGCGCGCCGGGCGGATGGTGCGCGCTCATGAGCGCTGGCCTCGATCTCGTGCGGCAAGCATCGCCCGTCACAATGAGCACGACCGCGAGCGAAAGCAATCGCGACCGCGACGGCGCGGTCAAGGTCCGGCGTCGGCGGGGACGAACTCGAGGCACATGTTGTCCGGCAGGCAGATGTTCGGGACGCAGTACGCGGCCGCGTTCAGGTAATTGCAGCAGGTCGCGTTGCTGCCGCAGTAGCCCGCGGGCACCGAGTCGGTGCACGGGACCTTGGAGCCGTTCTGGGCGAACTGCGCCAGCGTGCAAAAGCAAGGCACGCCGACGAGGAGCGTGCCGAGCTGCGGATCGCACGTGCACAGCAGGCCGTTCTTGCATTGCTTCCCGTTCATCGTGCAAGGCGTCCCGACGCCCTTGTCGTTCCCGGCCGCGGGAGGACACCCGGCCGGCAGATCGACCGAGATCTCGAAGACCGCGTCGTGCAGGCCGCCGTCGCCCGAGCCGCCCCCCGAGCCGCAGGCGCTCACCGCCAACAGCAGGCCGGAGAGGCCGAGGGTCCAGGCGACGCTGCGCATGGTCCTAGATTACCTCGTTCCCCGCTGGAGCCCTAGGAGCTCATCGCGGAGGCTCGGAACCCGTCTGCGGGTTCCGAACTAGAAATCGCGGCTGACGCGCAGCGTGTACGAGTTCTTTCCCGCGAACTCCATGATGCCGAACAAGTTGGAGCTCTGCGAGAGCCCAAACCGCGCCACGAGATCGATGCGGTAATCGGAGACGTGGAGCTGGAGCGCCGGCGCGATCCAGACCGAGCGCACATCGTTGAACTTCGCGAAGTCGAAGCCGCCGACGTGGTTGAGCTGGACGTCGGTGGACAGCTCGACGGAGGCGGCCAGCCAATCGAGCGGCGCGTAGCTGGCGGCGTAGGCGGCGTCCCAGAACGCGATCGTCGGGACGTGGATGTAGAAGCCGGAGAAGCTGCCGTCCGGGCCCAGCATCACGATGGCACCCTGGTTCATGACCAGCGTGAAGCGGCCGAAGGCCGCGCCGAGGATGGCGGTCGGCTCGAGGTGGAAGTAATAAGGGAACGCGTACCGTTCCGTCGACCCGTCGGCGAGATGGAACGTGAAGCCGGTCGTGTGCGTGGCCAGCCGCGTGCGGAAGCCGAAGCCGCCGAGCACGGCGTCGGTGAGGTGCTCCGTCCAGTCGGCGCCCAGCCGCAGGTCGCCGAGTGACCAGGTGGTCTGGTGAGCGTCCCCGGGCAGCGGCGGCTGGTTCATCAGCGCCGTGACGTCGACGATGGTCGCCTGCACGAACGGAAGCTCGCCCGAGAAGGCGAAGCGGCGCCAGCGCCAGGAGCCGCCGGCCGCGAAGCGGACATTGCTGCCCTTGCCGGCGATGTACGGCAACGCCGAGAGATCGTCGGTGCTCGCGAAGCTCGCGTCGACGTAGAGGCGCGTGGGCGAGAACGGCAGGCGAAGCGCCGGCCCATCCACCGGCGCTGGCGCGTAGGTCGCCAGGAAGGCGTCGACCTTGGCGGGAGGCCTGTCGCCTTCGGGACTCCCGGGGTCGGGCTCGTCGGCGCGCGCGCCCGCCGTCGACAGCACGGCTGCTGCCGAGATCAAGGCGGTCATCGCGCGGGTGCCCAACCTCGTTAGGGAATCGTGCCGACGGGACGCTGTCAACCGCGTGAGCGCGAAAAACTCGCGCTTTCCCGGGGAGCGCTCAAGATCGGCCGTGATCGCCGCGATGTCGCACGTCCACGCCCACAGAACCGCGCGCGCCGCCGCCTGCGTCGCCGCGGTCGCCGCGCTCGCCGGCTGCGCGCGGGCGCCCGGCGACGGCCTGGCACGCGTGCGAAGCGCCGGCGTCCTGCGCTGGGGCGCCGACGAGCAGGGCGGCGAGCCGTTCGTCTTTGAAGACCCCGGCCAGGGCGGCAAGCTGGCAGGCTTTGAAGTGGACATCGCCGAGGCGCTGGCCCAGGCGCTGGGCGTGCGGGCGGCGTTTGTCCAGAACGACTGGTCGAACCTGGTTCCGTCGCTGGAGCGCGGGACGTTCGACATCGCCCTCAATGGCCTGGAGGTGACGCCCGCCCGCGCCCAGCGGGTGCGGTTCTCGCGCCCCTACTTCCTGT
>DATLVT010001008.1:0-16774 GCA_035577105.1 Polyangia bacterium | reverse complement strand
CGCGGCGGTCAGCGCGTCCTGCGCGGTCCCCCAGATGGCGGCGCCGCTGCGGGCGCCGTCGTCGTCATCGCCACAGGTCAGCGCGCCGAACGCCGCTGCCAGCGCCACACAAACCACCATCCCGATGCCCACCTTCGCCTGTCGCATTGTTCGTTTCATGGCGACAGTAGATTCATGCCGCCGAGTGAGGTCAAGCAACATTCGGGCGTCCAGAAGTAAGGGGTCGCCCCGACGTCTGCACAGGGGCTGGCGATCAGTGCACGACCAGGACGACCTCCTGAAATGACATCGCATACCGGCTGCCGGGAGGGTTCTCCGCCTGGTAGTCGCCGGACGAATACTGGATCCATAGAGTGTGGCCGTCAGCGCCGACGAAGCGCGACGGCATGTTGACGTAATAGGCCTGCACGCCAAAGCTCTTCAGGTACTGCACCATCCGGTAGGGACCGGTGATGGTATCGGCCTCGAGAAAATACGTGTCGAATTCCCCGTAGGTGTTGAATCCGTCGCCGGGGCGGCTGACGGCCATCAGGTACTTGTGCAGCGAAGCCAGATACGTCATCGAGACCGAGCCCATCTGCCCCGGCCACTCCAGCAGCGGCTTGATGTCGGCGAAGGCGTGCGACCAGACGGCCTTCCCGTCAGCGTCGTGACCGGCGAAAAATTCCCAGGCCGTCACGTCGTTCGCCGTCGCTGGCGAAAGGGCGACGCGCGATAGATAGATCTGATCAGCGGTCACCCAGTTGTCCATCGCGCCGGGGTTGGTGGCGCCCGAGCCGATCAGGTACGTCTTGCCGTCGGGCGAGCTGGCCAGATCCTTTCCAAAGTCGACCACGCGCGGGCCGCCCATCTTCACCTTGGCGCCGTTCTTGGCCGATTCGCCGAACAGCGCGCTGGCGTAACCGTTCGGCGGCGCAGCCCAGTGCGCGCCGTAATCCGTGGAGATCCAGAAGCCGATGAAGGGCCCGCCCACGCACCAGAACCCGCACGCGCCATTGAACCCGTCTTCGGCGGACCCGCCGTAGTACCAGACGCCGTTCAGGATCAGGCTGGCCGCCGGGAAAGCCCCCCCGTACGAGCCGGGCGCGCCGACGTCGATCTTTCCTACAGCGGCGACGGTCAGCGACAAGGGATCCGTCCCCTGGAACTTGGCCCACCCGAACTCGTCGCCCAGATTGACGCCGTTGACCGTTCCGTACGTCCACGGCGTGTAGAGATTGTCATCGGAGCCCCAGGTGGGAATGAAGGTGTCAGCCGCGCCGTAAAGCGCGTGCCGGCCGGTGAAGACCACCTCGCGGATGGACGTCGACATCGGGAATGGATTTCCGGCTGGGGGTGTGTTCGCCCAGTGAAAGGCCATCGCCGGCATGTCGGGCGCGCCCCGGTCGACGACGGCGTCCTGTGCAGCGGTGTCAGCGGCCGCGGCGGCGTCGGCCGCAGCGCTGTCGTCGGCTGGCGCGTCGGCGCCGGCATCGACGACCGTCTCGGGTGCGCTCTCGGCGGCGGCGTCGACGGCGACAGGGACATCGACCCCAGGGACGTCGACGGTGACCATGAGATCAATCGCAAGGTCGTCGGCGACCTCCGGCGGCGCCTCGGCGGTTGCCTCGGCCACAACGACGTCCATGGCGCGTTCGGCGTCCGCCGGCGGAGCGGCGTCGTCGCCGACGGCCTGACCGTTCGCATCCAGGACATCGCCGACGGGAGCGCCTTCGACGCCGGCGTCGTCACCACCACCGGCGCCGGCCTCCGCCCCGTCGTCAATTGCCCCGGCGTCGTCGCTCTGGCTCACCTCGCCGGTCGGACTGACGATGTCGCCAGCACCGGCCCCGGCGTCAGCGCCGCCGCCGTCGTCGTCGCATCGCCGATCGACGGCGTCGGCCCCCCCACGGCTGATGCCACATCCACTCAACGCCAGCGCGGCGGCGAGAATCGCGCCGCCCGCGAACGAACAACGGTGATTCAACAGTCGGTTCGTCGGTTCTATTTATTTCACCCGATGGTTTCCACGCTTCTGGGCGCGGCTCTTGCGCGCCTTGGCGACCTGCGCGACCTTTCGCGCCGCCGCCCTGGTCCGCGTCGCCAGCTTGCGGGCGTTCGCCCCCTTGACCCGTTTGCGCGCGTAGGCAAAGGCCGGCACCAACGACGCAACGATGGCACCGACAATGGCAGTCTTCTTGACGACGCTGATCATACGAACCTCCATGCTGTGGTTTTCGACTACAGACTTCAAGTTACGTGCCACCCCTGTTGGCTCGATTTGTCCGGGGTCGACCCTCGCCAGAGCGCGCTGACGTCACCGCTGCGTAACAACCGGAGGCGCTTCGGTCCTGTCAGGCCACGACGTCCGACGGGGGGACGCTGGTCAGATGGCCGCCCGCAGGATGCCGGTGACGCACCGGCCGGTCGCTGCGCAGCTTTTCCAGGAGCTCCAGAAGGACCTCGACCCGGACTGGCTTGACCAGGTGGGCATCGAACCCCGCCTCCTTGCTGCTCAGGCGATCCGATGGCTGGCCGTATCCGGTCAGGGCAATCAAGAAGGTCTCTTTCAACGCCGGGCTGGTGCGGATCCGGCGCGCCAGCTGGAAGCCGTCCATCCCCGGCAGCCCAACGTCCAGGATCGCCACGTCGGGCGCCTGCTCCTCCATCAAGGCCAGCGCCTCCGGTCCATTCTCGGCCGTGCGACATTTGAATCCGGACAGCGCCAGCAGCTCGCTGAGCATCTCGCGGCTGTCCGCGTTGTCCTCCACCAGCAGCACCCGCGCCTCGTCGGGCAACCGGACGCGCGCCGGCGACGGGTCATCGGGATGACTGTTCTCCTCCTTCGTTCGGGCCGGGGCCGCGACAGATTCCGACGCCACCGGCACGCCGTCCCTGGCCAGGGGCAACCGCACGACGAATTCGCTCCCCTGCCCCTCGCCCCGGCTGTGCGCGCTGACGGTACCGCCGTGCATGGTGACCAGCGATCGCACCAGGGTCAATCCCACGCCCAGGCCGCCCGCGGCGCGATCCAGTGTTCGCCTCGACTGCACGAACAATTCAAAGATCGATTCCAGCATGTCGGCCCGGATCCCCGCGCCGTCGTCGCTGACCCGGATCACCGCCATCGAATCCTCGACGCCGGTGCGCAGCCGGACGTGCCCGCCGCGCGGCGTGTACTTGGCCGCGTTGTTCAGCAGATTGACGTGAATCTGCTGCAGCCGCGCCGGATCACCCTCGACCATCAACGGCCGGGGATTGATCTCGACCTGCAGCTCGACAGCCCGCGACTCCAGCTGGCCGCGCACCGCCTCGATCGCCTCGCTCACGACGCCGTTCAGATCCAGGGCGGTCTTCTTCAGATCAATCTTGTGCTGCGTGACCCGGCTGGCCTCGAGGAGGTCGTCCAGCAGGTGCGACATCTGCTTTGACTGCCGCTCCAGGATGGTGATGCACTTTTCCGCGCGGGAAGCAGCGCTGCTGTCCACCTTCAGCATGGCGGTGGCGGTGACCATGGCGCCCAGCGGATTTCGAAGCTCGTGGGACAGCATGGCCAGGAATTCGTCGCGGCGCTTGACCGCGTCGCGGATCTTCAGCTCGGCGCGCTTCTGGTCGCTGACGTCGCGGAAAATTCCGATGATGCCCACCGTCTGGTTGGCGCGATCACGCAGCGGCAGCCGCGTCGCCACGTCCCAGGCCTCACCGCCATCCTCACCGACGCGCTTTTCCAGGCTGTAAAGCTGGGGCTCGCCCGTGCGCAGCACCGCTTCGTCCTGGCTGTGCAGCGCCAGCGCCGCCGCCTGATCCAGCAGCTGAAAGGCGGTCTTCCCTTCGGCCTGGGCCGGCTCGCGCAGCCCCAGGCGCCGTGCCATCGCGTGATTGGTCCGGATGAACTTGCCGCGTTCGTCCCTGAAGTAGATGGCGTCGGGAACGGTGGCCAGCAGGCTGTTCAGCAGGTATCGCTCGTGGAACAGGGCATCCTCGGCCGCCTTCAGCGAGGTCACGTCGATCAAGGTCAACACCACCCCGGCGACGGTCCCCTTGGCGCGATAGGGGAAGATGCGCAGGAACACCGCCTTGCCGTGCACGCCGCGCAGCTCGCGCTCGACCGGTTCGCCGCTGGCAAGGACCCGCCTCAGCTCCTCCACCAGCTCTGGATGGTCGATCTTGTGAGCGAACGTCTCGATGGGGCGTCCCAGGTCGTGGGGGACCAGGCTGAACGTCTCGGCGATCTGGGGGGTGAACTTCCGGATCTTCAGATCTTGGTCCAGGAACACCGTCCCCACCTGGGTGCTGGACAGCAGGTTGTCCATGTCGTTGGCCAGCTCGGTCAGCTCGCTGATCTTGCGCTGGTACTCGGCGTTGACGGTGTAAAGCTCCTCGTTGACGCTCTGCAATTCCTCGTTGGTGCTCTGCAGCTCCTCGTTGCTGGCCTGCAGCTCCTCGTTGCTGGCCTGCAGCTCTTCGTTGCTGGTCTCCAGCTCTTCGATGGCCGATTGCAGGTTTTCCTTGGTGTGGCTCAGCTCGGCCTCCAGGCCCCGCAGCTGCTCACGCGAGATCTGATCAAGATCGATCTCCAGCTCGGCCGGGCGCGGAGCGGGCGCCGCCGCCCCCTCCATCGGCTCGAACGAGATCAGCAGGTGAGGCGCGCCGCCGTTGCGGCTGCGCACCCTTCGGATGGAGACCTTGTGGGGACGCGTCTCCTCTCCGTCCGCGATGGCGACGCCCTTGAAGACCACGGTCGACGCCTCGTTGAGGGCGCGCTTGAGGCCGCCCACCAGGACCAGCTTCAGGTCTTGATCGACGACATCCAGCACGTTCAGGTCTTGCCGCCCGTCGCGCAGCCGCAGGAACCGGCTGGCCCCCCCGAAGGCATGGATCAGCTCGCCGCGCTCACTGACCAGCAGGCTGGGCGGCATCACGTCCTCCAGCAGGGCGTCGTAGGTGCCCAGCAGCTGGGTCAGCGAATGCCGCGCCGTCGGCGCGGCAAGCTGGCTCAACGTCGCCCGGGTCTGCGGTTGCAGCAGCGGCTGCAGCCGGCTGTCGACCATCATCTTTGCGTCGGTGTGCTTGCGGTAGATCCGCCAGTGCTTGTCGATGACGTCGAAGTCGCGGGCGATCGGCCCGTTGCTCTCGCTGTGTCCCAGGAACAGGACGCCGCCGCGCTTGAGCGCGAAGTGAAACAGCGACAGCACCTTCTGCTGGGCGGCCGGCTGCAGATAGATCAGCAGGTTGCGGCAGGTGACCAGATCGACGCGCGTGAAGGGCGCGTCCTTGATGACGTTGTGGTGGGCGAACACCACCATCTGCCGGATGTCTGGCACCACCTGGAACGCGTCGCCGATGCGCAGGAAGTACCGCCCCAGACGTTCCTTCGAGACGTTGGCCAGCGCCTCGGCGTCATAGACGGCGCGGCCCGCCGTCTCCAGCGACCCCCGATGAACGTCAGTGGCGAAGATCTTCACCGGGCGCTCGCCCAGCTTCTGCATCAGGTCCTGCACGGCGATGGCCATCGAATAGGCCTCCTCGCCGGTGGCGCACCCGGCCACCCAGATGCGCAGGGGCGCGTCCTTGGGCGTGTTCTGCAAGAGCTCGGGGAGCACCCGCTGCTCCAGGACGTCGAAGGCCTCGGTGTCCCGAAAGAACTTGGTCACGCCGATCAGCAGGTCGCGGTAAAGCACATCCAGCTCGTCCCGGTCCTCCCGCAGGCGACGAACGTACTCGTCGATGTTGGCCGAATGGGCCAGGGCCAGCCGGCGCTCGATGCGGCGGGTGACGGTGCTGGGTTTGTAGTGGGTAAAGTCGATGCCGTACTCGTCCTGCAGCATCTGATAGACGGCCTCGATTCCGCCCGGCGGGATCGTCCCCGTCCCCGCTGTCACCACAGGCCGACTGGCATAGCTGGAACCGTGTTCGGTGAGCACGTGCGGCATGTCCTCCGGGGCAAGCACCCAGTCGGCGACGCCGGCATCACGCGCGGTCCTTGGCATCCCGTCAAACTGGGCGGTGTGGGTGTCCTGAACGATGACCAGGCCGCCGGCCTCCTGGACGTCTCGAATTCCGCGCGACCCGTCGCTGCCACCGCCCGACAGCACGATGGCGATGGCCCGGGAACCGCAATCGTGGGCCAGCGACCGGAAGAACACGTCGATGGGCAGCGTCAGCTCCTGCTTCTGTCCGCGCTCGCTCAGCAGCAGGCGCCCGTCGGAGATGATCATCTCCTTCTTGGACGGCATCAGGTAGATGTGGTCGGCCTCCACCTGCATCCCGTCGTCGACCAGGTGAATGGGAAGGTCGGTGTGCCGGGCCAGGAGCTCGTCCATCAAGCTCTTGAAGTCCGGAGAGAGGTGCTGGATGACCACGAAGGCCATCCCGGTGTCCTGGGGCAGGTTGTCGAAAAAACGCTGAAGGGCGTCCAGGCCTCCTGCGGAGGCGCCGATTCCAACTACGTGCCGCGGGCTGCGGGGCGAGGCTGGTTGCACAGCGATTCAGAAAATAAACACAGATTCTTTTCTGGGAAGGGGGGGATTGGACAAGTTGTCGGCCCCCGACCGCCGACAAATGGCCCGTGTGCTACGCTTGCCGGCTGGAGGTTCCCATGAAGAAGCTCATTCTGCTGTCCGTGCTGTCCGCGTTCGGGTTCACCGCGGCGGCGGCCCATGCCTGCGACGGCATGAAGGGACACGACAAGTCGGCGGACACCAAGACGCAGGCCAAGAAGGAAAAGAAGACCGACGCCACCAAGTCCGATCAGAAGTCCTAGTCGGCGGGTCTGGATGGCCCCCCGCGGCCGATGATGGTCGCGGCGCGCCCGGTCTTGCTCGCATAGGCGGCGGCGATGGCGGTGCCGCACGCCGCCGCCGCGTCGGCCGCCGCCAGGATCACCACGGCGCCGCCAAAGCCGCCCCCGGTCAGCCGGGCGCCCAGGACGCCGGGGGTCGCGGCCGCGATGTTCACCAGCAGGTCGATCTCCGGCACCGAGACCTGGTAGTCGTCGCGCAGCGACTGGTGCGAGGCCGCCATCAGCGGGCCAAGGTCGTCCAGTGAACCGCGCCCCAGCGCCGCACGGAAAGCCAGGACGCGGGCGTTCTCTGTCACGACGTGACGAGCCCGCTGGCGCAGGGGGACTGGCAAGCGATCGACGCGAGGCAGGTCCTCCGGTCCCAGCTGGCCCAGCTCCCTCACGCCCAGCAGTCGCGATGCCTCCTCTGCCTCATGGCGGCGCTGCCGATAACCGCTGTCGGCGTTGCGGTGGGAGATCCCGGAGTAAACAACCAGCACCGTCACGCCCGGCGGCAGCGACACCGCCTGGTGCTGCAGCGAGCGGGTGTCCAGAAACAAGGCGGTGCCCGGGGTTCCCACGCTGCACACCAGCTGATCCATCATGCCGACGGGGACACCGACAAATTCCGTTTCGGCGCGCCAGGCCAGGATGGCCAGCGCCCGATCATCAATGGGCAGCGCAAAGGCGCTGCGCAGCGCCCGCAGCATGGCCACCTGCAACGCCGCGCTGGAAGCCAGGCCGGCGCCAATGAGGAGATCGGACGTGACCAGCGCGTCGAAGCCGCTGATGGCGTGACCGTCCTGGCGCAAGGCCACGGTCACGCCTTGAACATAGTCAGCCCAGCCGTTGCCGCGCTGTTCGAACCCAAGAGCGAACGACAGCGTCCCCTGCCCGGCTTCGCTGGCGCTGTGAATGCGGACAGCGTCGCCGGTTGTCGGCCGCAAGGCCACGCTGGTTCCGCGGCCGAGGGGCATCGGGAACACCAGGCCGCCCTGGTAATCGGTGTGTTCGCCGATCAGGTTCACCCGACCGGGCGCCCACCCAATGATGGTGGGCGGGGCCCCGAACAGGTCCTGAAACCCGGGCATCCCCTTCATTGTTTACTGGTCTCAATAACGATAGAGCGTGTCCTTTTTTCTGGGTTTGGGGTCATGAAACTTTCGCGGCGGGAGCTTATCAAGCTTGGATTGCTGGCCTGCGGCGGGGCGGCTGGTTGCGGCGCCAGCGGTGGCGTCAATCAAGGCCCCACCACCTTCGATGGCGAGCGGTCGAACATCCTCGAGGGCGGCCGGTTCCCGCCACACCTCGACCGCCGCCAGCAGTCGCTGGACATCACCCTGCGCTGGCTGGCCGCCGGCGAACGCCTTGGGCGCGCTCACTCGCCGCTGAAAAAAAAATCACGTTGGCTGTCGGCCGGCGCCCGTCCCGTTCGTCGTTTCGATGTATGACGAGGAGAGATCGGCCATGGACCTGACCACCGAGGCGAGGACGCCCGCGCCCGCGACGACGACCACTGACGCGGCCAGGGCCGGGCATCGCGAATGGATTGGCCTGGGCGTGATCGCCCTGCCCTGCCTGCTGTACGCGATGGATCTGACGGTCCTCAATCTGGCCCTGCCCCGCCTCAGCGCCAGCCTCCGGCCCAGCAGCGCGCAGCTCCTGTGGATAGTGGACATCTACGGCTTCCTGGTGGCCGGCCTGCTGATCACCATGGGGACGCTGGGCGATCGCATCGGCCGTCGCCGCCTTCTGATGATGGGCGCCGCCACCTTCGGCGCGGCCTCGGTGCTTGCCGCCTTCTCGCGCAGCGCCTCCATGTTGATCGCCGCCCGCGCCCTGCTTGGTGTGGCGGGGGCGACGCTGGCGCCCTCGACGCTGTCGCTGATTCGAAACATGTTCCTGGACGCCCGCCAGCGCACCGTCGCCATCGGCGTGTGGGCCACCAGCTTCTCCGTCGGTGGCGCCATCGGCCCGGTGCTGGGCGGCGTGATGCTGCAGCACTTCTGGTGGGGCTCGGTCTTTCTGCTGGCGGTGCCGGTGATGGTCCTGCTGCTGCTGCTGGGACCGTTGCTGCTGCCCGAGTATCGCGATCCGCACCCGGGCCGCCTGGACCTCGCCAGCGCGGCGCTGTCGCTGCTGGCCGTGCTGGCCGCGATCTACGGCCTCAAGGTCTGGGCGCAGGACGGCCTCGCCGTCGGCTGGCGTCCGGTCCTGTCGGTGATGGCCGGTCTTGGCCTGGGCGCGGTCTTCGTGCGCCGGCAGCAGCGACTGGCCGACCCGCTCATCGACCTGCGGCTCTTTCGGGTACCGACCTTCCGCGTGTCGCTGGTGACCTTCGTGCTGACCACGGCGATCGTGTTCGGGTCGTATGTCTTCATCGGACAGTACCTGCAGCTGGTGCTGGGGCTGTCGCCGTTCTGGGCCGGCGTGTGGCTTCTGCCCGCCTCGGCCGGGGTGATCATCACGTCGCTGCTGGCCCCGGCCATCGTGCGCCGCGTACAACCGGCTTATGTCATCGGCGCCAGCCTGGGGCTGGCCGCCGTCGGATTCACGGTGCTGACGCAGGTGAGCGCGCTGGGGCTGCCCGGCGTGGTCGTCGGCGGCGCGGTCCTGTACCTGGGCCTCGGTCCCGTGTTCACGCTGGGAACGGATCTGATCGTCGGCGCCGCACCGCCCGAGCGTGCCGGCGCCGCGGCCGCCATCTCCGAGACCAGCTCCGAGCTGGGCGGCGCGCTGGGGATCGCCATCCTGGGCAGCATCGGCGCCGCGTCCTATCGCGCCACCATGGCCCGCATGCCCATCGAAGGCGTCACGCCTGACGCCCTGAAGATGGCCCGAGACACCCTGGGCGGCGCCGCCGCTGCGTCAGCTCACCTGCCTGCCACCGTCGGCGCGGCGCTGATGGACGCCGCTCGCGCGGCCTTCAGTCATTCGCTGGAACTGACGGCGGGCATCTGCGCGGTGATCGCCGCCGGCACGGCGCTGATGGCGGTGATCCTGCTGCGGCGTCTTCCGTCGGATGCCCGGCCAGCACGCCGCGCCATCGCCGCACCCAGACCAGCCGCCGACGACAGCAGCCGCCGCGGCAGCAGCCCGCCACAGCTGGAGACGGCCTACTTGCCCTGAGGCGCCTTGCTCACGTCGACGGTCACATCGGCCGACAGCCCGGGACGCAGGACCAGATCGTCGGGCAGCTTGTCCCAGGCGATGCGAACCGGCACCCGCTGCACCACCTTGACGAAGTTGCCGGTGGCGTTGTCGGGCGGCAGCAAGGAAAAGCTGGCGCCGGTTCCGCCCGCCAGGCTTTCCACGTGGCCGGCCAGCTTGTGCCCTGGAAAGCCATCGACCTCGATCGTGGCCGGTTGCCCGGGGCGCATCCGGCCGATCTGTGTCTCCTTGAAATTCGCCACGACATAGCTGCTTGGCGGCACCAGCTCGATCAGTGGCTGTCCCATCGAGATCAGCTGCCCTTCGTGAACGGACAGCCGCGAGGCGTATCCGTCTGCGGGGGCGGCGATGCGGGTATAGGACAGTTGCAGGCGAGCCAGCGAGAGAGCGGCCTGGGCGCTGCGCACGCGGGCGGCGGCCAGCGCGGCGCCGGCCTGCGCCGAGGCGATCTGAGGCGCCACCGGCGCGCTCTGGTCGACCCGACCGCGCGCCTCGCCCACGCGACTCTGGGCGCCCCGCTGAGAGTCCTGGGCCAGAATGACCTGCGCATCGGCTTGCGCCTTCGCGGCGCGCGCGGCGTCGTAGCCGATCTGCGCGCTGTCCAGACGATCCTGCGGCAGCGCCCCGGCCTGGCGCAGGGTGCGCGCCCGCTGCAGGTCGACCTCGGCCTTCTTCAGCTCGGCATCGGCGTGGGTGGCGGCGGCCCGGGCGGCGACCAGCTGCGCCTGCGCGCTGCCCACGCCGGCGGCCGAGCCGGTCAGCGCGGCGCGCGCGCTGGCCAGTCCGCCCTTCGACGTCGCCTCGACGATCTGGACCTGGGCATCGGCCGCGGCGGCCTGTGCCTGGGCATTCGCCAGCTCGGCCTCGCCCTGCTGCACGCGCGCCTGAAATTCAGCGGGATCCAGCTCGATCAGCAGGGCCCCGCCCCGCACCGATTGATTTTCGCGAACATGAACGTGAGCGACCAGGCCGCCCACGCGCGCCGAGACGGGAACGATGTCCGCGGCGACCTGCGCGTCGTCGGTGCTCTCCCGCCCCGCCGTCAGCAGCGAATAAAGGCCGTAGATCAGCAGGGCCACCGCCGCCACCGCCGCCAGAATCAGGAACGGCTTTTTCCCCCGTGATGCCTTGACCGCCACCGGCCCCGGCGTCGCTGCCGGCGGCGGCGCTGGCGCTGGCACCGGCGCGATAGAGGGTTCTGGGCTGGGCGACGAACTTGTCTTGCGGGCTGTTTCCATGGGTATTTCTCAGTGCAGATCGACGGTACGCTTGGCAGTGCCGGCTGGCCTGCGCAAGAGGAGAGCGAAGGGAATCACGAACAGGAAAGCGATGCCGGCGATCAGGAACATGCGTTCAAAGCCCAGCACCGATGCCTGCTGGCCCAGCATGCCGTCCATGATGCGCAAGGCCCCGGTATGAGCGGCGGTCGGCTCGATCCCGCGTGCCACCAGGCCTGCTTGCAGCGCCGAAAGCCGCGCCAGCACCTCGGGTCGGCCGGGATCCATGTGCGCCGCCAGCCCCGAGCGGGCCGCGGCCACGAAATGCGGAAGCAAGGTGGCGAAGGCGGCCAGCCCCAGCGAACCGCCGATCTGCCGCAGCAATGAATTGAGGCCGGTCGCGTCGGTCAGGCGATAGCGCGGGATGCCGGACAGGGCGACCGTGGTCAACGGAACGAACAGCGACGCAAAACCGAACCCCTGGATCATGATGGCCAGGACCACCGACCGGGCGCTGGTCTCCAGCGTGTAGTGCGACATCAGATAGGCGCTGAACGCCACCAGCACCACGCCGCAGATGACCAGGATGCGCGGCTGGACATAGTTGTAAAGCCGCCCCACCAGGGGGATCCCGATCATCATGGCCAGCGCGCGCGGCATCAGAGCCTCACCGGAGGCCAGCGCCGGAAAACCGAGCAGCTGCTGCATGAACAGCGGCAGCAGAAAGGTGATCGACATCAGGATGGCGAACATCATGGCGCCGATCAGCGTGCCCGACAGAAACACGCGATCCTTGAACAGCGACAGGTCGACGGCGGGCACCGGGGCGGTCAGCTCGCGGATCACGAACGCCGCCAGCACGAACACCGCCACGAACGAACAGGTGGTGATGGCCGGCGACGAGAACCAGTCGTTCCGGCTCCCCTCCTCCAGCACGTACTGCAACGACGCCAGGCCCACGGTCATCAGCACGATGCCCAGCCAGTCCAGGTTCTTGCGCTGGGCGGCGGCGCGGGCGTGGTTCTCGCGGCGGATGTCTTCCGGTTCGTGCACGAAACGGGTGACCATGAAGATGCCCAGCAGGCCGATCGGCAGGTTGATATAGAAAATCCAGGGCCAGGCAAAGTTGTCCAGCAGATAGCCGCCCAGGGCCGGGCCAACCGCCGGCCCCACCACCACCGCCAGGCCGAACAGGGCCATGGCCATCCCCTGCTCTTCCGGCGGAAATGTCTGGCGCAGGATCGCCTGCTCCGTCGGTTGCAACGCGCCAGCCCCCAGGCCTTGCAGCGCACGGCAGGCCACCATCATGGGCAGCGATCGGGCCAGCCCGCACAGCGCCGACCCCAGCACGAACAGACCCAGCGAGAACAGGTAGACCCGCTTTTGCCCGAAGAACCGCCCCAGGAACGCGGTCAGCGGCATCACCACGACGGTGGCGATGACGAACCCGGTGGTCACCCAGGTCATCTCCTCGACGGTGGCGCCCAGCGCTCCGGTCAGGTGCGGCGTGGCGACCGCGACGATGGAGGTGTCGATGGCGCCCATCAAGGTGCCAAAGGTGACCGACAGGGTTACCACCCACTTGTTCACCGGCGCCCGCGTGGGCCAGGTGGTGACAGCGGCGGCGGTCATGGCGTCGCCCCGGGTCGACCAAGGCCGTGGAAGAAGGCGTCCAGCAACCGATCCAGCTCGGCGGCCATGCCCTGGCCGCGCTGGAACACGATGTCGCGGATGACCAGCGCGCGCAGCATGCCGATGAAGAACACCGCCCCCAGATCGCCCAGCTCGGGTCGCAGGGCGTGCTCGCGGACGCCCTTCTTCATCTCCTTTTCGATGCGGTCATAGATCTCCCGCATCGCATCGGTCTTGCCGGCCCAGGCCTGGGGGTACGTCTGTTGATAGCGCCCGACCTCGCGCTGCAGGACGATGTGGATGAACTGGCGGTGCGCCTCGCAGTGCGAGAAGAAGGCCAGCAGGATCAGACGCAGCCTCTCCCGCAGCGAACGCGCTGCCCCTTCCGCGATGGCGGCGTCGATGCGGCCAATCAACTCGGTGCGACGATCGGCCAGCAGGCCCGCCAGCAGCGCCTCCCGATCCTCGAAGTGATTGTACAGGGTCCCCACCGACACGCCGGCCTTGGCGGCGATGGTGCCCATGTGCGCGGCGTGAAGCCCAGCCTCGCCGAAGACCTCCTCGGCCGCCGCCAGGATGGCCTGGATGGTGGTCTCGCGGATCCGACTGCGCAGATTCGGACGCGCGACCTTGATGGTCTTGACGGTGGTCTTGACCGTTTTGGCCGTTTTGGCCATTTTAACATCTGAACGGCGGTTCACTATCTGAAGTGTGGCTCAAACGGGGCGGACGGTCAACGCCCCGGGCGGTTCCCCCCTCCTATGAATCCGACGGCTGCGCCGCGTCCACCAGCGTCGGCGCGTCCGACGCCGGCATCTTGCGCGCCTGGCCCATGATGGGCCCCGGACGACGCGACGGCAGATCCACCGACACCGGCCGGCCGCTGGAGGCCGACTGGTAGATCGCCTCGATGATCGCCACATCGGCCAGCCCCTCCTGGCCCGACGGCTCCGGCTGGCGGTCGTTGAGGACGCAGTCGGCGAAGTGCTCTATCTCGGGGGCCACCTGGTCGTGGCGGCGAAAGCGCTTCTTGCGATGCTTGCCCCCGATCATCGTCTCCATCCGCAAGGGGGTGGCGAACTCGAAGGCGGGATCCAGGCGGATCCAGCCGTCGGTGCCCACCACCCGCAGATCGTTGACGTCGGCGCCGCCGAAGGTGCTGGCGAAGGTGGCGATGCGGTCGCCCGGAAAGCGCAGCACGGCGCCCACCTGCTCCTCCACCTCGTTGAACCGCTTGTCGCTGGGGCGGGTCGCCTTGAAGGCCACCACCTCCACCGGCTCGGACTGAAAGACACAGCGGGCGGCGTTGATGCAGTAGATCCCGATGTCGAACAGGGGGCCGCCCCCGTGCTCGCGCTGGGTCCGGATGTTTCCTTCGCGCACCGGCATGGAAAACAGGGACGTCATCGCCCGCGGATCACCGATGGCCCAGCGGCTGACAAGATCGATCACCCGCAGGTGCGCCTCGTCGAAATGCAGCCGATACCCGATCATCAACTTGACCTGGGCGGTCTCGCAGGCGGTGATCATGCGCCGGCACTCCTCGGTGGAGACCGCCATGGGCTTTTCACAGAGAACGTGAACCCCGGCCATGGCCGCGCGCTCGGTGAACTCGCAGTGCATGTCATTGGGTAAAGCCAGGTACACGGCATCCACGGCGCCGCTTCTCAGGAACTCGTCGTACTGCTCGTAACGGAGCACGTGGTCGACGTCGTACTTGTCCTTCAGCACGGCCAGCTTCGTGTCGTCGTCGGAGAACAACGCCGTCAGTACGCTGTTCTCCACGTGTGCAAACGCCGGCAGGATCGCCACCTGGGAGAAATATCCCTGCCCCACCACAGCCCATCGCACTTTCGGCGGTGTCGTTTCTGTCTTGGTCATGACGTGAAGCTAAGGCGGGACATTCCACAAACAAGCAACGCCGGTTGGCAGCGGACAACGCGGCATCATGTTTTGAGGCAGCCGCGCATGAGGTTGCAGCGGCTGAAAAACCCGACACAGGAGTCGACATGCCGACCAGAAGCAGAAAAGGAACCGGAAAGCGGCGCTATGGCGCTGCGGCGTCCAGGAAAGTCAAAGCAGCGATGCACGAACGAAAGACCGGCAAGTTGCGGTCTGGCCGCAGCGGCAAGAAGGTGAAAAGCCGCAAGCAGGCCATCGCCATCGGACTGTCCGAGGCGCGGCGTTCGGGAGCGAAGGTCCCACGCCAGCGGCGCAGCAGCAGCCGCTGATCCTTCGCGAGGTGAACCGCTCAGAACGGGACCGGGCCGAAGATGTACGTTCCGGGTTCGTGGTCCGCGGTCTTGGCGGTCCGAAACATCAGCAGCAAGGGGTCCGTGCCGACCCGGACGATCGGTGACTTGACCGCTTCCGCGATCCGGAACGGCCCCTCGCTGGACAGCCCGGTCCCGTCGGCGCTGACGGCGATGTACTTCAGGGTGACGGTCTCGGCGATACCGTCGCGCTCGTCGCCAAAGACCAGGCCCCGGTCCCCGATGGGCAGATAGAAATCAACGGCACCGGCAAAGCGCTGCTTGTCGTGGCAGGTCTGGGGTGCCGCGAAATAACCGTCGCGCCGCCCCGGCGGTGAAGGCACCGACTGGCTCCAGAACAGCAACCCGCCGCCGTTCAGCATGGTCGGACCGAAGATCCCTCGTTCGCCCGCCGGATTCAGCTCGCAGACGTCCAGGGTGTCATTGGTGACCAGGCGGGCCCGAAACGACGAATCGAGCCACAGCGTGTACCGCAGATCGGTGGAGACGCGCAGGCCCTCCAGCGCGTCGGAATAGGTGAAGATGGTCCCGGGGGGACCGCCGCTGCGGTCGCGCAGCAGTTGGAACGATCGACGGCCGGCGGCGGGCGGCTCTTGCAACAGGCCCACCGCCTGATCGCCGGGGCGGTCACCGATCAACGCAAAGCTGTTGACACTGCTCTGAATGAGCTGCTCCGCGGCGCCCGTGGGAAAATCCGCTACGTACAAGGTCGCGGTGTCGGTCTGGCCACGGAAGAAGTAGATCTTCTGGCCGTCGTTGGACACCGTCCAGCGCAACAGGTCGACAATCGATGGCTGCGGGGTCGCGCCGGCGACGTCCCTGGTGGCCACCGTCTTCAATGTCACGGCGCCGTCGACCTGATCGGCGTTGGAGAACGCAAAGGTCTCGCCATCGGGAGAAAACCCGGCCTGCCAGATGGCCAGGTTGTCGTTGCGCAAGGCCCACTGGCCAGCCAGCGCCGGCAAGGGATCGGCGCTGGGCCCGGTCAGAGCGCCCGCGCGAACCGTCACCTTGTCGCGCCTGGCGGGATCCCCGACCGGATCGTCCAGGCAGCCCGCCACCGCGGCATGGAGGTGCCCGAAGCAAAGAATCCCTCGCTCTGACGTCAGCGAGCGACCGACAGGCCAGCCCGGCCGCCAGCCCCAGATGCGCCCCAGGAACTCCCCGCCAGCGACGGGCATCGGATCGGCGTAGTAGAGCAACGTATCGCCCTCGAAGAAGGCACCGGCGGTCAGCGCCAAGGTTCGTGTCAGGCGCAGGCAGTTGGCGTCGCTGCCGTCGCACACCGGCACCTGTCCCGTGGCGGCGACGGTGGCGTTGATCACCCAGAGGTCCGCCAGACCCGCGGCTGGCCCAGGCCTCGTGAAGGCGCACCAGCGATCGGTCTTGTCTGGCGACGGATCCTGGTGAGAGCAGGTCTTTTCGTCGAAGGCAGCCAGCTGGGCGCCGTCATCCAGCAACAGCACCGGGGGCGCCACACCGGCCGGCAGCGGAGCGCCCGGGATCAGCCCACCGTCATCCGTCGGCGCGACGTCGCCGCCACCGTCGGTCGCTTCGTCGAGCGGTGCCTCCGCCGCCTCGGGCGCACCGGCTTCACCGAGCGTTTCGGTGGCTGCATCGCGGTTGGCCGACCCTGGCGCGCTGGAACAGGCGAGCAAGAGCAGCCCGGGCACGACCAGCAACCTGGCGTCCCAAGGCCGGCGTATCGACCCGCGCGCTGA
>DATLVT010001007.1:0-4558 GCA_035577105.1 Polyangia bacterium | reverse complement strand
CGGCGACCATCGATCCAACGCTGGTCTGGGACACCGACCTGACAGAGCCGATCCTGGAGCGCCTCTATGGCGAGTTGAAGCAACGGCTGGAAGCACGGCCAGGCGTCGTCAGCGTTTCGTCGACCCGACACATGCCGCTCGGCTACTGGGACACGGCGGGGCCGGTCGTCAAGGACGGGGATCCGCCGCCACCCACCAATCAGGGACTGATGGTCCCCTACAGCATGGTCGACACAAAATACTTCGAGACCATGGGGACGGATCTGGTGGCCGGCCGCGATTTCCTTCCCGCCGAGCACCAGGGCGTCCCCAGCACGGCGGTGATCAATGGCCAGCTGGCGCGGCAGCTGTTCGGGCGCGAGCGGGACGCGCTGGGGCGACGCTTTCGCATGGGCGGCCCCGAGACCCCGCTGCTGCAGGTGGTGGGCGTGGCCAAGGACGGTCGTTACCGCAGCCTTTTTGAAGATCCCACGCCCTGGGTTTTTCTGCCCAACCGTCCATCGGACAGCAAGGCCATGGACCTGACCAATCGAACCATTCTGATCAGGGGCGCCAGCCGCGGGGACCTGACGTCGATCACTGAAGGCCTGCGGGTGGAGGTGGGTAACATGGACGCGCGCATTCCTCTCAACGAACTGACCGTCGGCGATGACCACCTGTCGTGGGTGATGTACGCGCCGCGCATCGCCGCCGAACTGGGAATGATCCTGGGCCTGCTGGCGCTGGCGCTGGCCACCATGGGGATCTACAGCTTGATGACCTACACCGTCAGCCAGCGCACCAAGGAGATCGGCATCCGCATCGCGCTGGGCGGCCGCGTGCGCGACGTGCTTCGGTTGGTCATGGGACAGGCGCTGGTGCTGGTTGCCCTGGGCGTGGTGGTCGGCGTGGGCGGCGCGCTGGCGGTGACCCGCCTCCTCAACAACTTCCTTTTCGGCGTGGGGACTGCCGATCTGCCGACGCTGGCCGGCACCGTGGTGCTGCTCACGGTGGTGGCGTTGCTGGCCACGCTGCTGCCGGCGCGCCGGGCGGCCAAGGTGGATCCGATGGTCGCTCTCCGGTACGAATAGGCTTGATGCAGACGCCCTCACCGCGCGTTCTTTGCGCCGACGACCAGCCGGACGTGCTGGAGGCGTTGCGGCTGCTGCTGAAGAACGAAGGCTTCGAGGTGATCACCGCCAGCTCGCCGGCCGGCATCCTGGCGGCGGCCGAGACGCAGGAGCTGGACGTCGTCCTCATCGATCTGAATTACGCCCGCGACACCACGTCCGGGCGCGAGGGGCTGGATCTTCTTCCTCGGCTGCAGGCGGTCGATCCGTCGCTGCCGGTGGTGGTGATGACCGCCTGGGCCACCGTCGACGGCGCCGTGGAAGCCATTCGCCGGGGGGCCCGCGACTATGTGCAGAAACCGTGGGAGAATCAGCGACTGGTCGCCACCCTGCGAAACCAGGTGACGCTGGGAAGCGCCCTGCGGAAGAGCCGCGGCCTGGAGGCTGCCGCCGCCCGCTCGTCGGGGCGCAACCTGCCGCCGCTGTTCGCCCGGTCACGGGTCATGCAGCCGATCTTGCGGCTGATGGAGCGGGTGGGGCCCTCCGACGCCAACGTGCTGGTCACCGGGCCGCACGGCAGCGGCAAGGAGGTGGTGGCGCGCTGGCTGCACTCGGCATCGCTGCGGAACAGCAAACCGTTCGTGGCCGTGAACGGCGGAGGACTGGCCGACGGCGTCTTTGAAAGCGAGCTGTTCGGTCACGTGCGAGGGGCCTTCACCGACGCCAAGACCGATCGCGCCGGCTGCTTCGAGGTGGCCGAAGGCGGAACGCTGTTCCTGGACGAGGTGGCCAACATGCCGATCGCCCAGCAGGCCAAGCTGCTGCGCGTCCTGCAAACCGGCGAGTTTCATCCGGTGGGATCCTCGCGCGTGCGGCACGCCGACGTCCGCATCGTCACCGCCACCAACGTCGATATCGCCGAGGAGGTCCGCGCCCGGCGATTTCGCGAGGACCTGCTGTACCGGCTGAACACCGTCGAGGTTCGCCTGCCGCCCCTGCGCGATCGCCTGGAAGACATCCCCGATCTGGCGGGTCACTTTCTGACCCGACAGGCGGCCCGTTACGGCAAGACGCTGGCGCGGTTCAGCGCCGGCGCCATGGAGGCCCTCCTGCGCCACACCTGGCCAGGCAATGTCCGCGAGCTTGAGCACGTCGTCGAGCGCGCCGTCTTGATGGGGGAAGGGGCCGAGATCGGCGTCGATGATCTGTTCCTGGGCGCTCGCCACGACGGCGCGGCCTCTTTCGAGAACATGACGCTGGAAGAAGTCGAGCGACACCTGATTCAGCGCGCGCTGGCCCGATGCGCGAACGTCAGCGACACGGCAAAGGCCCTGGGTCTGTCGCGCAGCGCGCTGTACCGCCGGCTGCAACACTTCGGGCTGCAAGAGTCATGAGCCGGCGTCAGCGGCGAAAGGGCCGGCTGACGTTGGGTCACGACGGGCGGGTGTTGCTGGCCGCCTTGCTGGCCGGGTTGCCCGCCCTGGCCCTGGCGCTGGTGCTGCTGTGGGTGGGCGAGCACTCGCTGAAGCTGCAGGTGACGCTGACCCTGATCGTCGTCTCGGTGTGGGTCGGCTTCTTGATCAGCTTGCACGATCAGGTGGTTCGCCCCTTGCAGTCCATCGCCAACCTGCTGGCGGCGTTGCGCGAGGGAGATTTCTCCATCCGGGGCCGCCGGCATGACGCCGGGGAAGCGCTGGGGACGGCGCTCACCGAGATCAATCTGCTGGGTGATACGCTGCGCGAGCAGCGCCTGGATGCCGTCGAGGCCACCACCTTGCTGGGCAAGGTGATGTTCGAGATCGACGTGGCCATCTTCGCCTTCGACCAGGACCGGCGGCTGCGATTGATCAACCGCGCCGGCGAGCAGTTGCTGGCCCGAACGCCGGGGCATGCCCTCGGCCTGAGCGCCGCCGAACTGGGCATGACGGCGCTGCTGGAAGGCGACGGCCAGCGCACGCTGGAGCTGGCGCTGGCCGGCGCCCGTCAGTCCTGGGATCTGCGCCGCGCGGAGTTTCGTCAGCAGGGACGGCCGCACCAGCTGGTCGTTCTGGCCAACGTGCAGCGGGCGCTGCGCGACGAAGAACGGCAGGCCTGGCAGCGACTGGTGCGCGTGCTGGGCCACGAGATCAACAATTCGCTGGCGCCCATCCAGTCGATCGCCGCCCATCTGCAGCAGACCCTGCGGCGCCAGGCTCGCCCGCCCGACTGGGAAGAAGACGCCATGCGCGGCCTGGTGGTCGTCGAGCGGCGCGCCGAGGGGTTGGGGCGGTTCATGAAGGCATATGCTCGGCTGGCGCGACTGCCGCCGCCCAAGGTGGCACCCATTGATGTCAGCGATTGGCTGGCGCGGGCGTCGGCGCTGGACGCCCGCCTCCCCGTGGTGGTCAAACCGGGTCCGCCGTTGTTCCTGAATGGCGACATTGACCAGCTGGATCAGCTGTTGATCAACCTGATCCGCAATGCCGTCGATGCGGCGCTCGAGACGACGACGGGCGTCGTCAGCCTGACCTGGGCGCGATCCGAGGCCTTCGTCGAGATCATCGTCGCCGACGATGGTCCCGGAATCGCCGACGCCAGCAACCTGTTCGTACCGTTCTTCACCACCAAACCGAATGGGTCGGGCATCGGACTCATCGTTGGTCGCCAGATCGCCGAAGCCCACCACGGATCACTGGACCTGCGAAATCGCGATGATCGATCGGGCTGTCTGGCGGTTGTGCGGTTGCCGCTGTGAAAACTGATCCGGCGCCGGCGTTTGGTGGGCGGCCGCGGCGGCGCGTGGGTTAATATCGCCGCTGCGACGTGGGGCGGCCGACGCGATCGGTCGCCGGGGCGGTCCGATCAACAAACACCCGGTGGGCTGACACATGCCATCACGCTTGGCCTTCGTTGCGACACTGGCTGTCTTTGTTGCTCCAGCGGCTCTGATCGCCTGGACCTCGCCGGCGCGGGCGACGGTGATCTTTCGTGAGGACTTCGAAAAGGGGACCCTGGGGCGCTTCGCCTCCGGATCGAACACGCTACCCGGCCGCGTGGTGGTGGTGATGAAAGGCGCCGAGGTCGTTGACCAGGGCAACTATGCCGTCAAGGTCACCATGCAGGGCACGGAACGCTTCAACGCGCAGCAGTTGCGCGTCCAGCTGGCGCCCATCTACGTGGACGTGGTGGCGGGCGGCGACACGTTCATGTCCCTGTACATCTACGCCAAGGATCCGCCGAAGACGCGCGACAACTTTTATTACTACGAGGGCTCCGGCAGCGGCAACGTCATGACCTGGTGGCTGGAGCCGGACGCCGCCGGTGGAACGGTCATGAAGTACGGCACCGGCAACCTGGGGGCGCGGGGGCTGCACTGGACCGGCAATTTCGAGATCGGCAAGTGGCACCAGCTGGCGGCGCACGTGCACTGGGGAAACACCGACCAGACCGGAAACATCCAGCTGTGGTTCGACGGCGCGCTGGTCCTGGACAAGCAGGTTCAGACCATGGTGAATCCCGGCCGCTATTTT
>DATLVT010001006.1:0-2941 GCA_035577105.1 Polyangia bacterium | reverse complement strand
GCGCGCTGGTAGGCCGGGCGCTCGCGGATGCGCGCGATGACCGCGAAGATGCGCGGATGGGAGGCGGGGCTAATCCCGCCGCGCACGACGGATGCCTCCACGGGATAGCTCATCTGGATGTCGGCGGCGGTCACGTCGTCGCCGGCGAACCACGGCGATTTGCCCAGCTCGCTCTCGACGAAGTCGAGCTGCCGGCGCAGCTGCGGCCCCACGTATCGCTCCTGCACGGCGCGGGCGATCCGGCGCGCCACGGGGCGAATGAAGAACGGCATCGGCCCGCCCGGGATGCGAGAGACGACCAGCTTCATCACCAGCAGCGGCATCAGCGACCCCTCGGCGTAGTGCATCCAGTAACGGTACCGGGTGCGGTGGGGCGAGCCCTGGGAAGGAATCAATCGTCCGGCGCCGTATCGCTCGATCAGTTCTTCCAGGATCGCGCCGGACTCGGCCAGCACCTCGCTGCCGATGGTGACCACCGGTGATTTTCCCAGCGGATGCACCGCCCGCAAGCTGGCGGGCGCCAGCATCGTCCGGGGATCGCGCGGGTAGCGAATGATCTGGTAAGGGAGACCGAGCTCTTCCAGCAACCACAGCACCCGCTGGCCGCGCGAATTTTCCAGGTGGTGAACGGTGATCGTCGGCTGGGTCATGTCAGTTCAGGGGCAGTCACTGAATGATCGGCGGCAGCACGTCGACGGTCCAGAAGGGGCGGTGGTTGTTCTCGGTGAGATCCTGGGCAGGCAAGCGAAACGCCGGGAAGCTGGGATCGCCCTTGCCGATCTGGTTGAAATCGATGGCGGCGATCCACAGCTGCCGCTGACCGGCGCCGATCGCCGAGCCCTGGGTCAGCACCACGCCGTAGTCGCGCGTGCTGGTGAAGGCCACCCAGCCGATGTCGGGATCGTGGCTGGGCGCCCACGTGGGCATGCCGTTCTGCAGACCGGACAGCGTCCGCGCTCCCACGCGCGTGTTGGCCCGCGCCAGCGACACCTGGGTGGCGTTCGCTCCTGGCGCCGCCACGATGATCTCCGCGCTGGGATCGCCCTCGCTCTCGCAGTTGGCGCGCGAGAAGGCCAGCCAGCGGCTGTCCGGGCTGAACATCGGATTGGCATAGCTCTCCTGACCGACGCAGGCGTTGCTGATGGTGCCTCTCGACTGGGCGATGATCTCGAGACCGGTGAAGTTCGCTCCGCTCACCGACAGCCAGGCGATGGACGACCCCTGAAGGTGGCGCGCCAGCCGAGCCGTGGGCGCGTCCGTCGACGCAGCGAACACCAGGTGCCGACCGTCGGGGGACCAGTCCGGCATGCTGCCCGTCATCCCCGACGGCAACACGATGGGCGCCCCGATCGCCGCGGCGGTGGCGGCGTCCCGCAGTGTCAGCACGCCCTGCCCGGCCACCACGATCTGCGTTTCGTCGGGGCTGAAGGTGGCCCACGACGCTTCGATGTTCTGTCCCGGGAACCCTTGCGTCGACGGACCGAAGGTGAGAGGAGGCGGCGCCGCCACCACGTCGGCCAGGCCCAGCAGATCGCCGGGCAGCGCGACGCTGAGCCGCTTGCCCGAGCGCGACAGCGTATGACAGGCGACGCACTGGCCCTTGGCGCCGGCCGGCGTCAGATAGTCGGCCGCGTCCCGGCCGTCCAGCGTCCCCTTGCGAATTCCCTGCGCCGTGGTCGACCAGTAGTAGATGGCGCCGCCCACGCGGGTCTGGGCCACGCGGAACGAATACGTTCCTGACTGCCAGGCGGTGGCCGCCGCCGCGGTGTCGATGGCCGTGATCTGAAGATCGATCTTTCCGCCGGCGGCGGCTTCCAGGTAAGGCACCAGCGTGTCGGCCGCCGACTCCCAGCATTTGCCGCCCGTCCCGGCCCTGGCGCAGGTGGCGTCCACCCCGTCGGTGTAGACATCCAGTGTCCGCTGACCGACGCCGAAGTGCAGTCGAAAGGCGTTCCCGGTGGTCGCCGTCCACTGAAAGAGGATCCGGGCGATGTTGGGCGGAAACATGGTCTCCGCCGCCGGGTAAACCAGGGCGGGCCCTTGCGCCGCGCCGGCCGCGCTGACCGTGGCCCCGCTGAAGAGGCCTGCCACGCCGCCGGGCAACGCCCCCTGCATCACCACGCGGTTGCCGACGGGGGCGACGGTGTCGCTGCCGGCGCTGGCGTCGGTGAGGGTCGACAGATCGGAAGGACCCGAATCAATCGCCGCCGGATCGCTCACCTCGACCGACGCGTCCGCCCCCGGCGAAGCACCCTCGCCCTTCCGCACCGACGCGCAACCGACAGAGAGCGCCAGGCACAGAAAAAGGCGTGAGGTGTTCATCCGCGAGCATCGTGACCAGATCGGCGGGCCCGGTCAACGTGTGCCCAAATGTGGTGCGCGCAACGAAACCGAAAAAATGGAAAAGAGGCACCGGTCTCCATTGCGCGGCACACTGATCATATGAAGACGGTGCTCAACGCCCCGCGCAGGCGCTTCGACCGTGCCGCCTCGGTTCGGATCGTCAGCGCATTCATTTTCCTGGCCGGCGTCGCCTGCGGCTCGTCCACACCCCCGGCTGGCGGTGATGCGAACGGAACAGGAGGCACCAGCGGCGGCTCTGGCAGCGGCGGCAGCGGCAGCGGTGGTAACGCCGGCGGCAGCGGCGGTGCTGGGTCGGGAACCGGTGGATCCGGCGGATCCGGCGGATCTGGTGTCGACGGCGGCGGTCCGCTAGGGACGCAGCCGCTGGGCGCGGCCTGCGCGAACAGCGGCAACTGTGCCCAGACCGCCGGCGCGGCGATCTGCTGTGTCAACACCTGCCTGCTGATGGCCGACTGCCCCAGCAATCGCTTTCTCGAATGCGGTCCCGCGCCCGATTACAGCTGCGCTGCCTTTGGCGGCGGCAAGCAGTGCTGCAAGGCCACGGCGGGCGGACAGACGATGTTCTACTGCACGAAAT
>DATLVT010001005.1:0-3569 GCA_035577105.1 Polyangia bacterium | reverse complement strand
TGAAAGGCCCGCTCCGCCAGATCCAGCGTCTGATAGATGGTGCCGTCGGCGTCGATCATGAAGTGGGCCGACAGCCCGCACCCCTCGCCGCTGGGGCGGGGGCGGTTGTGCATCGATTTGAAGCACGACCGCGAGTTCACGCACCCGTCGAAGTGCAGCACGAACTGGGAGAGCATGTGCTGAAGCTCGTCCAGCGAGCCCTTGGTGAGGCCCTTGCGCGTCCCGTAGCGCTTCGAATCGCCGTTGCAGCAGCCGCCGGACTGGTCGATACAGCGAACCTGGTAGGCGTCGAACCCCTGCGGGTCGCTCCACAGCACCACCGGGCGCCCCACCTCGAACGGTTGCCCGGCCACGATGATCGAGCTTCCTGGCGACGACGTCGGCTCGCCGGCCATCGCCGGCGGCAGGTCGGTGCCGGTCAGCGAGACCACCAGGACGACCAGAACGGTCGAGACCAGCACCAGGCATGCGAGCAATCGGGCCATCAGAGGCGTCTGCATGTTAGCGGGCGGCGCCGCCCCTGGCGACGGCGGGTTTGACCCTCCGCGATCCCGAACCTATGATGAATCGCGCCGACCCGTGTTCGACAAATTCAGAAAATTGTTCGGCGGTGGGTCCGGAGATCCTGATCCCGATCTGTCGTCGCCCGGCAACAAGCCGCGCGCCGCCGGTTCGACGGTGCGTCGTCCCGCGCGCCCCCGTCAGGGCCGGAGCGCCACCGGCAAGCCCACCGCCTCCACGCGCCCGCGAGCGGCGTCCAGCATGGCCGTGGCCGGCGGGCCGCCCGCCCCCGAAACGCCGCCCCCCGCCGAGGTCGCCTGCCCCAACTGCGGCGAGCCGATGCTGGCCGGGTGGGGGACCACCTGTGGAAAATGCCGCCCCAACCTGGTGTCGCCCAAGACCATGTTCCTGGCCGCCGGCCAGGTGGCGCTGCCCGCCCAGGCGCCCGGCGGGATGACCCTGGGCTGGCTGGTGGTGGTGCGCTCCGTCGACGAAAAACAGCGGGGCGCCCTGATCGAGCTGGACCAGCAGCGGGTGGTGCTGTCGCGGGCCGGGGCCGGTCCGGGGGGAGCCAGCCGCGTCGTCGAATTCGACGACACCTTCATGTCCAGCGGCCACGCCGTCCTCAGCCGCCCGGCCAGCGGCGACCGCACCGACGCCTTCACCATCCGCGACCGGGACAACCCGTCGCCCTCGGTCAACGGCACCTTCGTCAACTCGCACAAGCTGGCGCCCGGCGAGGTGGTTCGCCTGGCCGACGGTGACGTGGTCAAGCTGGGCGCCACCGAGATGCTGTTCAAGTCCTTGTGGCTGTCCCCCGTCGGCGCGCGCCCATGAACCTGATGACGACGATTCACGGCCGTCAGGCGATTGCAGCGGCGGCGCTGTTGATGATGTTGGTGGCCAGCGCGGCTTCCGCGGCTCCGGCGGTCATTGCCACCCGCCCCATCCCCGACGTCGATCCCGCCGACCTGACGTTCTTCGTGGGGGCCATCAGCGACAGCGGCCGATCGCTGAAGGCCTCCAGCCTGGAGCTGATCATCGACGGCGAGCGCGCCAGCGAACCGCCCACCATGCAGCCGCTGTCGGAATGGGCCACCACCGCCGCCGAGGCCAGCGCCACCTGGCGTCCGCCGGTCAGCGTGGGCCTGGTTTACCTGTGGGTCACCGGCGTGCCGTCGGGCGTCCTGGACGGCATCCAAGGTTTCTTCCAGCGGGTCCCGTCGCGAACCACCGTCTACCCGACGATCTACGGACGCATGCGCCAGGGGCGGGCCCGCCTGACCGCCGCCGACGTCAGCCGCCTGGGCGACGTGGCGTACCTGGAGGGTTATCGCCCCAACATGATCGATGCCATTCGCCTGGAGCTGCCCGATCTGGCGGCCGATACGGCGGCGCTGAAGATCTTGCTGCTGGTGACCGACGGGCGCGACTTTGCCGATCCCAAGGGCGACGGTCCGGGCGATTTCTCGGTGCTGGGGCGCGACCTGCGCAAGGCTGGCGTCACGCCGCTCATCGTGGCCATCCCCGCCCCCGAGGCCGACGCCGCGCAGGCCACGGCCAACCTGCGCGAGCTGCACGACGCCGCCGGCGGATTTCTACGCTCGCTCGATCAGACCAGCGACATCGAGAACACCCTGGAGTCGCTGGGGCAAAGCGTGGCCGATCTGCAGCGGGTGCGGTTCACGACGCCCTTTTCCTGGCGCCTGTTCGGCGGGTCGCACCGCCTGCTGGTTCGCCAGACCGCCGCCGGTGGCCAGCGGTTGAACGCCGACATCGGGATGGTTTCGGCCGCGCCCAGCGGGCTGCGCTGGCTGCTGGTGGCGCTGGTGCTTGTCATCGCCGGCGTCGTCGGCGGCGCCGTCGTCATGATGAAGGGCCGGCGCCAGCCGGCGGTCGGCCGTTCATCGTCGCGCGCCGGTCGCGGTGACGACGACGACGATGACGATCGCGACGGCGACGACGACGGCGACCGGCGCGACGACGACGGCGAGGAGATCCTGCAGGCCGCCCACGACCTCATCCGCCGCGGCGCCTCGCCCCGACGCGCCGTCGAGGAGCTGAGCCGCAGCTTTCCCGAAGGGGTGAGCTCGCTGGTGCAGGTCGATCAGGAGACGCTGCAAGACCCGCGCTTTCCCTATTTTCGCACCCGGCCCGGCCGCATGCGCCTGCAAGAGATCCGCGACATCCTGGCCAAGAAATCCGCCGCCGTGCCGACGCTGACCTCGGGCCTGGCCGCTGTCCTGGCCGAGGCGGTCGAGTCCCAGATGCCGGCCGAGCAGGCCGCCGAGATGCTGGCCGCCCGCGTGGGCGCTGACGAATGGACCGCCTTCGCCGGCCTGGATCTCGATCGACTGGCCGAGGCCCTGCGCGCCTCGTCCCGCAGCCACCCGCTGCTGGCGCGTCCGCGCGCGCGGGGTGTCGCCGTGGCCATCCAGGACGCCCTGCGCGCCGGCAGCGGTTCGCACGGCATTCTGGTTGGCTGGCTGGTGCGCACCGGCGGCCCCGGCCGGCGCGGTGAAACCTTGCGCATCAGCGGCGAAGGCCGCTGCGTGGTCGGCCAGGCTCCCGGCTGCGCCATCCGCATCACCGGTGACGGCACCATCGCCCCCGAACACGCCGTCTTCACCATCGAAGGCAGCGCCTTCGTGATCGCTCCCCTGGGCGGCTCGCTGTCGGTGGAAGGGGCCACCGTTCCCGAGCGACATGTCCTCAGCGACGGCGAAACCATCGGTCTAGGCGCCGGCCTCTTCATCTTCAAATCCGCCAGCGCCGGCAACCTGTCGTCGGGAAACGTCGGCCCTCGCTCGGCCCGTCGGGCGCCCGCTGTTCCGCGATCGATCAGCCAGCGCTGAGCCGATCGAATACCCGCGGGGGTTTCTTTCATCTTGTCGCGTCCGCCTCCTCCGCGTGGGCGGGTCCTGCCGCTGCACTGATGATTAGCCACGTTTTTCTTGAGCGCTGCAGGGCAATCTGATCAGCTGCCTTCATGGGCAGCGTCGATCCTAGAGAATGGGCACAAGAGGAATTCGGGCATGCTCGTCTAGGGCATGCCCTGCGCGTTCGCG
>DATLVT010001004.1:0-5908 GCA_035577105.1 Polyangia bacterium | reverse complement strand
CCTGCGCCGGCAGTCGTCTTTGCCGCTGACGTGGACCGCACCCGACGATAACGGCGTGGATGTCACCGGCTATCAGGTTCGTTACGCGCGCGTGCCGATCACCAGCGCGAACTTCGACGACACCACCGTCACGACCGCTATGACCTATTCCAACACGCCGGCACCGCACGGAACGATGGACGGAATTCTGGTCCCCGGGTTGACCATCGAGACCGGGTACTACTTCGCAGTACTGGCCACCGATCTCGTCGGCACGCGCAGCCCCATCATCGCCACCCAGACCGCGGCAGCCGCGCATTTCAAGACGTTCGTTCTCAGCGGCATCGGCACGGGCCACACCGTGGACTCTGGTGATTTTGGCGGCACGGTCGGGGCCACGTTCACCAACGACACCCTTTCGGATCTGGTGGTCGGCTCTCGTCCCAACAACATCGTCCAGATCTATCTGGCGGACGCGACCAACGGCTACACGACGCCGTCGGTGACGATCACGTTCCCATCGTCGACGGGAAGCATCATGACCGCCATCAACGCGGGCGACTTCGACGACGACATGAAGGATGACATCGCGGTCAGCTCCCTCGCCGAAAACAAGATCTGGATCTTCAGCCGCAAGAATCGGGTCGGAGCCAGCTGGCCCGCGACGATGATGGACACGGACGCCAGCTACACCCTGACGATCGATCCGGCCAGCCCGTTCTTCGGAAAACTGGCCACCCGGCCGCTGGCGCGCGCCGGTAACTTCGACGCGGCCCCCGGTGAAGATCTGGCGATCGGATTTTCCACCCTCGCGTCGGCGGGCGGCAACAAGGGCGCGGAGCTGATCATCAAAGGAAGCAGCGCATTCCCGGCGACGCTGACGATCCCCGAGGCGGTCCCCACCCGGACCATCGAGATCGATGGCCCGATGGTGGCCGGCAACTCCGGGTTCGGCGCCAACGCCATCGGCATCGGACAGTTCTTCCCCGCCCCGTCCGGGTCGACCTTGGTCGTCGGTGCCACCTCGATCGGCAGCGCCTTCGCGTACGCCGGTAACGCCACGCTCATCGAGAAGGTGACCCAGGCCATGAACCTCGACTACTCGCGGACGATCGGCTTCGTGGGTCGCGTGGGCAACTCGGCGGGCGTGCTGTCGATCGCCTCGGCTATCGGCCAGTACACCGAGATTCATCGCGGAACAGCGGCGACTGGCCCCTTCGAGGAAAATGCAGGAATGGGGTCGACCGCCAGCCTGACCTTGACCGGCTCGTCGGCAAATTCGTTCGGTGCCATCAACATCGGCGGCGGTATCCGGGGCACCTCCAGCTCTGTCACGTTCATCGGAGACGGTCTGCCGGATCTCGTCCTGGCCGGTCAGACCGAAGCCGGGGTGCAAAATGCGGGGCCCGTGTACATCGTCAGCGGCGTCGCCCTGCGTGACCGATCGGGATCGGTGGCCGTGGCGGACGGCAGCCTTTACACCGGCCTTCACCCCGACTTCGTCAAGATTATCGGGCAAGTCCCGCCGCCCGGTGGCGCGACCTGGGGCGGTTACGCGCAGGGTTGCGTGGTCCCGGATTTGAACGGCGACAACTTCGGCGACTTCGCTGTCAGCGAAGGCACGACCACCGCGGGGGTCACCACGCGAATCGTCGTGTTCTACTAGCGCCGGCCCGTGACACCGGCGCGGCCGTCACAAGCCGCGCCGGCAGCTCGACGATGTTCTCGTTCGTTGCCTCCTTCGGCCCCCCCGCGGCGAACGCCAACGGCCGGAACGTCGCAAGGATGCTGGCGGCGACGCCTTCGACGGACTGCAACGGCACCAGGATCGCCGAGGCACCGGACGGCTGTGCAGGCATTCGGCGGTGGAACGTGGTCCAGCGCGACGACCTGGTCGCTCCCATCTGGGACCCGACACGTCAGTTCTTGTTCGCGGGGGACGTCCGTCTTTACAATCGCCCCGCCCTGCTGCAAGCGCTGGCGCTGACGTCGGACGGGGATCGCCTCAGCGATCTCGAAGTCGGCTTTCACGCCTATCTGAGGTGGGGCAACGACAGCCCAAGGCGATTGATCGGTGACTTCGCTTTCATCGCGTGGGACCAGCACTCCCGCACGTTGTTCGCCGCGCGCGATCAGCTGGGCATGCGCCCGCTCTACTTCACCGCGCAGGGTGACCGCTTGCTGCTGGCAAGCGACGTCCAGGCCCTCCTGCCATTCATCGACCGCCCCCACGAACGGCTCAACCCGATTCGCATCCTGAATGGGTTCTTCCCACCGGTCAGCCAGTACGGAGAGACCTACTTCCGCGACGTCCATTCGCTCTTGCCGGGACATGTCCTGGTCCGCACCGACGGGGGCAGCCCCCGCCAGGAGCGCTACTGGCGACCGCCGCTGGCGATCAACCGGAACCGCTCGTATCGAGAAAACTGCGACGAGCTGCTGCACCTTTTTCAAGAGGCGGTCCGGGCTCGGCTGGAATCCGATGCGCCGCTGATCGCGCACTCCAGCGGTGGCTTCGATTCCAGTACCATCCTGGCCGCCGCTGACGCTCTCTATCGCCGCGAACCAGCCCGCCCGCCGCTGACGATGGTCTCCGCGATGGTCCCCGGCCACGCCGCCGACGACAGCCGCTTCATGAAGGCGCTGGCCTCGAAGGTCAGCTTTGAATGGCTCCACTGGGACGTCATTCGCGGGGCGGCCATCAACGATGCGGAGGTTTCACTGACGCAACCCGGGGTTCGCCGAGGTCCGGGCGGGGGGCCACGGGAAGATCTGCGGATCGCCAAGGAACGATCGGCGCGGGTGCTGCTGGGCGGAATGTGGGGGGACGAAGTTCTCTATGCGGGCGGCATATTCATGGACATGTTCCGCCACGGCCGTTGGCTTGACCTGTTGAATGAGACGCTGATTGTGAGGCGGCCCTTGGCGCGTGGGGGCCGACTGCTGGCGAAGGCGCTTCCTGGTCTGCTCCCCCCGATGCTGGCGTTGGGGGTTCAGCGACGTGCCTTTGGGCGTCCTGTGCCGCGCCCAGCGTGGCTGGGACCGGCCATCCGGGATCTCTACCCGTTGCCGCCTGCTCCCGTTGACGGAGGGATCGACGGGTGGCCTTCACATCTGGCGCTGAGCTTGTGGTCCCGCCTCAGCAGCCCGCATACGTCCGCGTTGCTGGACTCGATCGTGGCCAACGGCTCGGCAGACGGCATCGAGGTGCGACTTCCGTTCGCCGACGTTCGCATCGTCGAGCACCTGTTTTCGGTCTCATGGCAGCAACGCCTGCCGCGGGGACATCTGCGCCGCTTCGGCCGCGACGCGCTGGGGTCGCTGTTGCCCAGCGAGTTCAATTCCCGATTGGGCCAATCTTCATGGACCAGCGTGTTCCTGGCGACGAACCGGACCTATAGTCCTTATGTGGCAAGGGTGATAAATGAGGGACCATGGCTCAGCGCGCCTTATGTTGTTCGCGCCGACGCGCGCCGGCTGCTGCGAGACACGACCGCCAGGGCCGGCGAAACCCATGAACCACGAACTGCCGACGACTGGAACTTGCTGATGAAGATAGCCGGCCTTGAGTCTTGGCTGAGACTGCTTTTCTGTTACAATTCCGCGCGCGAGGTGAAGACATGTCCGACAAACTAGTGGCAGACGAGCAAGGGAACCCCGAGGAAGGTGTGCCCGCCTATGAGCCGCCTGCCTTGACCGTCATCGGAAATGCTCGCGTTTTGCTTGCCGGTAACTTTGGCTCGGTCGCTGATGCCGACCCGGACAACCCCAGTCAGCCCGCCCATTGATCGACGCCGGTGCGCACCACGGCCCAAAGGTTTAGTCTCCTCGCCGATCTGGCCCGGGTCCTCTGGGTCCTCCCCTTCGTTGAATATCAGCGGCGTCACCTCAGCTTGCACGCCGCCGCGGCAGCGGCTCGACAGCGCGTGCGCGGCAAACGTCGAAGCGCGGCCGGGCGTGAACAGCTTCGATACGTGATCGCCGGCGTTGACCGCCGTCTCGCGTCCGGTGGCAACTGCGTGCGACGAGCGCTCCTGGAGATGAGCCTGGACGAGGCGGCGGCCAGCGACAAGCTCCTCGCCGGATTCAAGGCTGGCGGCGGCGACGGCTCGGGCCACGCCTGGCTCGCCTCGCAGCCCGAGCAGAGTCAGCAGTCGTTCGACGCGATCATCTCCATCTGACGTTGGGGCGCTGGAGTCCAGCGTCCAGCGCCCCCGCTGGAGGGCTCCGCCCTGGGAGTGCGTGTTAAGGTCGCGCCGTGATCATTCCGGTCATCGCCGCGGTCGGCGCCCAGATCGAACAAGCCTGGTCGGCCAAGGACTACGATGCCGGCGCGTTTCCTGAGATCTGCGTGCGCGCCCTTGATGGCGCTTCGCTGAGCCAGCACCTGTCGCCCGGCGATATTCTGGCCTGGGCACTGCAAGGAGACCTTCCCCGCCAGGCCGACCCTGGCGCTCGTTTCGGGCAACCGCCCATCACCTTGTTCCGTGGGCGGCGGTTCTATATCGCCGCTCTGTTCTGGGTGGACGGCACGACCAGCATTCATGACCACGGTTTCTCCGGGGCGTTCCAGGTCCTCTCGGGCTCGAGCATTCAAACCACCTTTTCCTTCGAAACCACCCGAAACGTCGGCGATCAACTTCGCTTTGGCGCCCTGGCGGTCACCGACAGCAGCCTGCTTCGCCAGGGCGAGATCCGCCCCATCACCGCCGGGCCGTCATTCATTCATTCCCTGTTTCACCTGCCGCGCCCCACGGTCAGCCTGGTGGTCCGTTCGTACTTCGACGTGTCCCCGGGGATCCAGCTCAACTACAAACCACCGGGGATCGCCCACAACAATTTCTTCGTCGACGAGACGCTGGATCGCCTGCTCCAGATCGTGAACCTCCTGCGATCGAGCGACGACCCCACGTTCGAAGACCGCACGGTCAAGCTGATCGCGTCGGCAGATCTGCACACCGCGTTCTCGATTATCAGGTCGTGCGCGGATCTCCCCGATCGCTCGTTGCTCGGGCGCCTGCTCGACGGCGTGCGTGACAAGGAGGCGCGCACGCTGTTCACCGATTGGACGATAGCCGCCGAGCGGGTTCGATTCCTCCAGAGCCGGCGGGCGATGGTTCACGATCCCGAGCTCCGCTTTGTGCTCGCGGTGCTCCTGAACGTGCATCGACGCGCAGATGCCCTGGCCCTGGTGGCCGCGCACTCTCCGCGGCTCGCCCCGGCCCAGCGGCTCGCCTCCTGGTTGAGACAGCTCTCCGCGGTGACGTCGCGTCTGCAGCTCGCCAGCGGTTCGTGGGAGCCTAACCTGTTCGGACTGCCGCCCATCACGCCACGACTGGAAGAGGTGCTGGCGGCCGAGCTGGCGGATCAGCGCGATCTGCGCACGGACGAGGAAGCGGCCTTTCTGAGCAAACTTCGGGCCCTGCCGGCGCTGCTCCCCCTGTTTCGCTGAGCCACCGCCCGGCCTCACGCCCCCATTTTCAGCGAACCGCGCGCCACCGCGGCCCGGGCGGCTTCGACCAGGCCTGAAATTCCATCAGGCACGGTCAGCTCACAAGCGCCGACGTGTTTGGCAACCGCGGTGCTGACCAGCAACTGGCGCCTCCAGTCGTCGGGGTCTGCCGAGCCGTAAAACGAATTCGAGAACACAGCCGCGGCGGCGTCGGCCGGCGCCATTTGTGCCGCGGACAACGAACGATCGGCACGCCGTTCGGCGCTGAGAAAGGCCATCTCAGCCACCGGCATCGTCGGGCCGTGGGAGATGTCGGCCAGCATCTCGCACGAGGCGGGACGCCCGGACGCGAGCTCTGCGACCGTGGCTTCAACCCACCTGGCGATGACGGGTTCGGTCATCAAGACCGCGTCGATACCGGCCTTGCCCGGGCGGACCACCAGCTTGTCCTCGCAGACCGAACCGGCGCCTCCGCTT
>DATLVT010001003.1:0-24802 GCA_035577105.1 Polyangia bacterium | reverse complement strand
CCCAGGGCAATGACCCCGACGGCCAGCCCGGGGCTGACGCGGATTTCCACCCGCATCTCGGTGACGCCGGTGTGGGCCATGCGGTGCGTGGCGCTGCGCAGGGTCTCGTCGGCGAAGGCGATGGGCGCGCCGCCGTCGACCACCGGCAGGTCGCCGTCGGTGGGCGGCGGCGCCCGCATCACGTCGCGCACGAACAGCACCTCCAGCGGATCGACGGCGTACTCGCGGGTGACGTGAAAGCCGCGCCGGCTGACCTTCTCCGTGAGGATCGACCGGCGCATGACCAGCACGCTGAAGGCGTGCGCCACCGTCACCGCCACGGCCAGGGGCAGGACGGCGTCCCAGGCGTGGGTGATCTCGACGGCAAACAGGATGCCGGTCAGCGGGGCCCGCATGGTGCCGCCCAGGATCGCCCCCATCCCGATCAGCGGCCAGAAGCCCAGGGCCACCGGCGGCAAGATCTGCGCCTCGACGTTGCCCAGCGCCGCCCCCAGCATCAGCAGCGGAGCCAGCACGCCCCCCGACGTTCCAGAGCCAAGCGCGAACGACCAGATCGACCACTTCACCGCGATCAGGATCAGCACCGCCGACAGGGCCATCTGTCCCGACAGCAGCCGCTCCAGCGTGTCATAGCCGACGCCCAGCGCCGCCGGGCAGATCAGTCCGCCAACGCCGATCACCAGACCGGCCAGCGCGGGCCACCACATCCAGTGAATGCGGCGCAGGTGTTCCTGAAAGAGATCTTCGAACAGGTACACGCTGCCGGTCATCAACGCCGACAGGATCCCCGCCCCCAGCCCGGCCACCGCGCAGCCGGCCAGTCCCGCAATGCCAGCCACCCCGATGAAGTCGGAGGGCAGCGCCAGCGTCAGCGGAAACAGCGGTCCCGGAGGCAGGACGAAATGGCGGGTGACCATGGCGGCGGCGCAGGCCAGCGCCACGGGGATGAAACTGCGCGGCTTCAGCTCGAACAGCAGCAGCTCGACGGCCAGGCAGATGGCGGCCAGCGGCGAGGCGAAGGTCGCGGTCATGCCGGCGGCGGCGCCGGCGACCAGCAACGTCTTGCGCTCGGCGCTGGTCAGGTGAAATCCCTGCGCGATCAACGAACCGAAGGCGCCGCCCGTCATGATGATGGGACCCTCGGCGCCGAAGGGACCGCCCGACCCGATGGAGATGGCGGCCGACAGCGGCTTCAGGATGGCCAGCCGTGGCTCGACACGACTGCCGCCGATCAGGATCGACTCCAGCGCCTCGGGAATGCCGTGGCCGCGGATCCGTTCCGAGCCATAGCGCGCCAGAAGGCCGATGATCAGCGCGCCCGCCACCGGAACCAGGACCGCCCACGCCCCCAGCGTGTGTTCGGCGGGCGAGACCATCGCCGTCGACCAGCGATGAAAAAAGAAGAGGTTGGTGCAGAGGCCGATCAGCCGCAGCAGCACCATGGCCAGGAACCCGCCCAGGGCGCCGATGGCGATCCCCAGCAGGGCGATGGGCAGGACGCGGGGCGTGGCGGTGAAGTCTCCCAGCCGTCCGGCGGCGGGATCGGACGGGCTGGACAAGATCGGTTCGGTCCCCGGCGTTTTCATGGTCGTGCGCTGCCTTTCCTCGGTACACGGTGTTGCTTGTTTGTGGTGGAAGTGGCTGGCGGTGGTTGCAGCAGGGCCTTCAGCGTCGCCACCAGGGTCGGGCCGGCCTTGCGCAGCTCCGCGCGGTGAACCAGCGACAGTCGTTCCAGCACCTTCTTGCCGGCGGGCAGGATGACCACGCGCATCTGGCGCTTGTCGGCGGTGCCCTGGGCGCGCCTGACCAGCCCGCTCTTTTCCAGGCGATCGACCAGCTCGACCACGCTGTGGTGGCGAAGGATCATGCGCTCGGCCAGCGCGCCGATGGTCGGCGGGTCGTCGCTGGGGGCGCCGCGAATGGCCAGCAGCAGCTGGTGCTGCTGGGGGTTCAGCCCGGCCGCCCGGGCCTGCTTCTCGGAGAAGGCCAGAAACTGGCGCAGGCCGAAACGCAGCTGGGCCAGTCGCTGATACTCGGCGTCGGAAACGCTCACGTCGGCTAAATATCGTACTCCGATATAGTTGTCGAGCGGGTGGCGCCGGACCTGCCGCGCCCGGTCTTCCACCCGGTCATCCCGCCCGGTCTGCCCCACCACCGATTGGACGGCGCCGCCGCGATCGTCGAAGCTGGGGACGATGTCCGACAAGGTCCGTGCCTTCTTCGTTCGCCAGCCGCATCAAGCGCTGGGGCGATCGATCCTGGCCATCGCGGTGGGCGTGCTGGTGGCGCTGGCGGCGCCGGTTCGGGCTGGTTACATCGTTCGGCTGCTGGTCGGCTGGGACACCACCGCCCTGGTGATGTCCGGGCTTGCCTGGTGGCTGATCAGCCGGGCCGGGGTGCATGAGACGCGGCACCGCGCCGCCGGCGATGATCCCGGACGCACCGCGGTCTGGGGGCTGGTGCTGCTGGCCAGCGCGATCAGCCTGTTCACGACCAGCGTCGCCCTCCGCCAGGCACGGACCCTGGCGCCCGAGGCGCGCGAGCTGTTCGTGGTGCTTTGCCTGGTCGCGGTGATCTCGGCGTGGACGCTGACCCACACCGTCTATACGCTGCGCTATGCCCACCTTTATTACCGTGACGGCGGCGAGGGCGAGGGGGGACTGACCTTTCCATCAGCGGCCAAGCCGACGCCGCCCACGTACCTGGACTTCGCCTACTTCGCTTTCACCATCGGGATGTGTTTTCAGGTCTCCGACGTGACCATCTGCAGCCGGCAAATCCGCCGCGCCGCGCTGGTCCACGCCATGCTCTCCTTCGCGTACAACACCGTGATCCTGGCGGTGGCGCTGAACCTTGTGGTCGGCCTTTTCGGTTGACTGGAAATCCCCGTGACTCACCCGGGCGTGCGGAATGGGCTGACAGGCACCCACACCCTGTGCTACTGCTGTTGAACCGGATTCAATTGCAATGGCGGGCGCCCGCCGCCAGCTCGAAAGGGGAAATGTCATGAAGTCTTTGACAGCTGTCTCGAGGATGGCGCGGGTTGCTCTTGCTGTGTACGCCGCTGGCGTCGGCGCCGCTGCGGTCGCGGTGGCGCCGGGGTGTGCCGCCGATCTCGTCGACGATGAATCCACCCAGAGCGCGACGGCGGCGCTGGGCAGCTTCAGCGTGCTGACCCGCAACTATGACAACCAGCGCAGCGGCGCCAATCTCAACGAGTCCATCCTCAAGCCGTCCAACGTCACGCCCACCCAGTTCGGAAAGATCTTTCAGGTGTCGGTGGACGACCAGGTCTACGCCGGCATCCTGTACGCGTCGGCGGTCCCCATGGGCGGCACCACCCACAACGTCTTTTACGTCGCCACGGTCAGCAACACGGTCTACGCCTTCGACGCCGACGCCGGTGGCGGTCCCCTGTGGCAGCGCAGCGATCTGAACGGCGTGGGACGCCCGGCCCGCAACACCGACGTCGGCAGCGCCTGCGGCACGTACCGCGACTTCAGCGGCAACATCGGCATCATCGGGACGCCGGTCATCGACGCCGGGTCGATGACCATGTACGTCGTCACCCGCAGCGTCGAGGGTCGCCCGGTCTTCCGGCTGCGCGCCCTGAACATCGCCACCGGCCAGGATCGCCCGGGCAGCCCCAGGGAGATCACCTTCGACCCCGCGGTGAACCCCGGTACCAATGGTGGCAACGTCGCGTTCGACCCCCAGCCGCACAACCAGCGCGCCGCTCTGGCCTTGTCGGGCGGCGTCGTGTACGTCGCCTTCGCTTCGTTCTGCGACACCGGGCCCTATCACGGCTGGGTCATGGGCTACGACACGCAGTCGTTGAGTCAGGTCGGCGTGGTCAACGACACGCCTAGTGGTTCCCAGGCCGGCATCTGGATGGCGGGCGCCGCACCGCTCTTCGATAACAGCGGCAATCTCTATGTCAGCACCGGTAACGGCACCTTCGACGAAGGCGCCGGGAACTTCGGCGAGAGCCTGGTCAAGTACGCGCCGCGCAGCCTGGCGCGGCTGGACTTCTTCACACCGTCGAACTTTGCCACGTTGAATGGAAACGATACCGACTTTGGTTCGGCCGGACCGATCTTCCTGCCCGGCACCGGCGGCATGCTGGCCACCGGTGGCAAGGAGGGGAGGATCTTCCTGATGAACAGCGGCAACCTGGGCCACATGGTTCCCGGTGATCAGAACGTCCCCCAGATCTTCCAGGCGGTCGACCTCAATGTTCGCCCCATGGTCTCGCACCACATCCACAACAGCCCGGTGGTCTGGAACAGCCCCCAGGGTCTGAACATGTACATCTGGGGAGAGAACGACTTTTTGCGTTCCTATCGGTTTGATGCAAACGCCCGCCGCTTCAACGTCCCTTCCGCCAGCACCGGCTCGGTCTTGCCGCCGCAAGGGATGCCGGGCGGCATGATGTCGATCTCGGCCAGCGGATCGGCGCCGGGAACGGGCATCCTGTGGGCCACCACGCCGCGCGCGGGCGATGCCAACCAGAACGTCGTGCCGGGTATCCTGAGCGCCTTCAACGCCGAGACGCTGGCTCTGCTGTGGCAAAGCACGGCGCCCGCCGACGATCCGATGAACTTTTCCAAGGGCAGCCCGCCCACGGTGGCCAGCGGCAAGGTTTACGTCGCCTCGCTGTCGGGCATGGTCTCCGTCTACGGCCTGCGCACGGCGCCGGCGAACCCGAACCTGGCGCTGGGCAAGGCCGCCACCGGCAGCGCCCCGTGTGCGTCCACGGAGTCGGCCGACAGGGCGTTCAACGGCAGCACGTCCGGCGGCAATGGCGACAAATGGTGCTCGCTGACGACCCCGCAGTTCCTGCAGGTGGACCTGGGATCGTCGATGAGCGTGAACCAGTTCATCATTCGCCACGCGGGCGCCGGCGGCGAGATGCCGGCCTTTGATACGCGCGACTTCAACATCCAGCTCAGCAATGACGGCAGCAATTTCACCACCGCGGTCACGGTGACCGGCAACGCCGCCGACGTCACCACCCACAACATCGCCACCACCACCGCCCGCTTCGTCCGCCTCAACATCGTGACGCCCACCCAGAACGGCGATCCGGCGGCGCGCATCTACGAGCTGGAGGTCTATGGCACCACCAGCCCGCACGCCGCGCCCGTCACCTTCGAGACCGAATCGCTGCCGGTGGCCGCCACCTCCGGCGATCTGCATCGCGTCGCCCAGGACACCGGATACAGCGGCGGCGCCGGCACCATCCTGGAGGCCAACGCAGCCGGCGATTTCGTCACGTACACCGTGAACGTGCCGGAAGCCCGGACCTACGACGTGCGGGTGCGGGTCAAGAAGTTCGTCAACCGCGGCATCTGGCAACTGTCCGTCGACGGCACCCCGCGCGGACCCGCCACCGACTGCTGGACCCAGGACGCCGTCTTCACCGAGGTCGACCTGGGCCCGGTCGCCTTTCCCAGCGCCGGCAACAAGGCCTTCCGCTTCTCTCTGACCGGCGCCAACGGCAACAGCAGCGGCCTGTGGACCGCCCTCGACTACATCCGGCTCATCCCCCAGTAAGTGGCGCCCTTCCGCGCGCGGCCGCCTCACGTGGCCGGCTGGTCGGTCGGCCTGACCTTCAGTTCAACTTGGTGAGGTCGCGCGCCGGTTTGGGCGCCGTCTTCGTCGTGGACGCCGCGATTGCATCGCGGGGCTGACGTCCCCAGATGGCGTCCCAGCCTCGGCGGTATCCGTCGCTGGCCACCTGGGCCGGACCGTCGCCGGAGGGACGGCGCACCTCCGCCTCGCTCAGCTCGACCTTGACGTCGCACAGGAACGGAAAGTCGGCGCGCGGTTTCAGACTGATGACCTCGCCGTCGATCGGCTTGCCTTCTTGCAGCGGGCGCAGGGTCCCCACTTCAACCGACTGGTCCTCGGCCCGGCGCCGCATGATCTGAAGGCCCTCCTGATCGGCGGTGCGGCCGACGATCACCGCCACGTCATCCAGGGGGCGGCGTCGGGGAACTGCTGTCGAGCGTCGAGCCATGATGACTCCATGAAGTATGGCACACCGATCGCTCCGGAACCGCATTCCTTGTCAGGTGACGCGCGCCGCACAGAGTATGCTGCGGGCGGCAAATGCGGCGGCCTTCACGCGCGACAATGACGAGTCTTTTGCTGCTGCTGGCGGGGTGTGGCGGTGCTCGCCATGCGCTTCGCAGCGATGACGTTCCGGCGCCGCTGGATCCTGAGATGGTCCGGCTGCCCAAGGTCCAGATCCGCGGGCACTGGATCCCCGACGACGTCTTCGGCGGTTCGCTCTACGTCATCACCGCCGACCCGACCCGGCCGTCGCCGGTGAAGGCGCCACCGCTGTTCCTGATTCACGGCCTGGGCGACGCCGGCGTGCGCGACTTTTACCCGATCATCGGTGCGCTGGCCCAGCGACGGTCGGTGGTGGCTTTTGATCTGCCAGGGTTCGGCCGCTCGGGGCGCGCCAACGCCCGCTATACGCCCGACCGTTACGCCGCGGTGCTGTCGCGGGTCATCGACCGGTACGCGCCGGAGGGACCTGTCGACGTGGCGGGGCATTCCCTGGGCGCCGCTGTCGCGCTCTTGCATGCGGCGGTCTATCCCCGCCAGGTGCGGCGCCTGGTGCTGATCGATGCCGCCGGAATCCTGCAGCGCGAGGCGCTGGTCGGCCACCACGTTCGTCGCGCCACCGATCCGACGGGACTCTTCCTGCCGGGGCTGGCTGCCTGGGCGCTGGGCGCGGCGGCCGCCGCCATCGACGAGACCCGCAAGCTGGATCCGGCGCCGGCGCTGATCATGGAGATCGGTCTGCTTCGCCAGCAGGTGCTGCGCGGCGATCCGGGGGCCATCGCGGCGCTGGGTTTGATCCTGCACAACTTTGGTCCGGAGATCGCCAGGGTCCAGGCGCCCACGGCGATCATCTGGGGGGCGGACGACACCGTGGCGCCGCTGCGCACGGCCGAGCTGCTGGTCGATCGCCTGGCGCAGGCGCGCCTCACCATCCTCGACGGTGTCGGCCATAACCCGATGACCGACGCGCCGGGGCGCCTGCTGGAGCCGCTGGAACGTCACCTGAGCGGGGCCGATGAGGCAGCGGGTGCAACGTCGACGGCGCCGCTGACGCCGCGCGGGGAGGGCACGTGTCACGGCAAGGCCGACGTCGTGTTCGCGGACGGCGTCTACGATTCCATCGTGCTGGAGGACTGCGCGCGCGTCACGCTGGACCGCGTGCGCGTGGGAAGGCTGCAGCTGCGGCACAGCAGCGCGCGGGCCGTCCACACCGTCGTCAGCGCCGGCGTGGTGGCGCAGGGTTCAGAGCTTTTCATGACCGGCGGCGCGGTCTCGGCCGGATCGGCCGGCGAGCTGGCGCTGGATCTGGACGACAGCCGCCTGGACCTGGCCGGCGTGGACATCCAGACCACCGGGCGCGCCTATCGTCTGGAGCACGGCAGCCGCGCCCTGTTTTCGGTCTGCCCGCTGCACACACCGGCCGGCGTGGAACACCTGCAGGGGTTCTATGGCGGCGCGGCGAACGCGCCGTGAGACGGGGCGGCGCCGCCGTCGTCGTCGTCGTCGGGGGCGCTAGCGAACCTCGACCGAGGTGTTGTTCATGGCGAACATGGGAAATCCGATCAGCATCAGGATGCCGCCCGTGATCAGGTAGATGATCCCCTCGGTTCGCACCGTGTTCTTCGTGTAGGTGGCGCCGGTGATGTCGGTGTTCGTCGTGTCCTTGGCGACGGCCAGCAGCAGGCCACCGACGGCGGCCGCCCCCAGGCCGCCCATGCCCAGGCCAAAGCCGACCCAGCGTTTGATCTTCGATCCGGTTCTGGCCTGCAGCACCAGCTGACCTTCGGGGCGCGACAGGTGAAAGGACGGCGACGGGTTGATCGTGCCGCCGCCCACGCGATAGATCCCGTTCGGATCGACCGGGCGCCCGCACGGGGTCATGCAGACGTCGTCCCACCGCAGCTGGTTCTGTTGCTGCAGACGGGCCCGCGGGTTGTCGGCGAAAAGGCTGACCACCGGCCCGGGACCGCTGAAGGCGCCCGGCCCGGCCGGGTTAGGGGGAGGGCCACCATAAGCGGGCGGCGGTGGATACTGCGCTGGTGCGGGCGGCGGTGGATAGGGCGCCGGCGCGGGAGGGGTGGGGGCGACCTGGGGGCCTGCCGGGGGCGGCGGCGACTGCGCGCCGGCCGTTGCCGAGATCAGTTGAATGGCGGCTGCCAGAGAAAGCGAAAGGCCGAGGGGGATCTTTGTCATCGCACGCTCCGGCCGGGCAAGGTAACGGGAACAAGCAAATTGGTAAAGGCGGTTCGCGACGGTCCGTCAGGGTTCGCGACGGCGATCAGGACCAGCGAAAGACACGCAGTCCCCCCAGCCATCCGATGGCGCCCCAGCCGATCAGCACCAGCAGCGGCGTCCCTTGCGCCGCCAGGGTCGCCCCGTCGACCAGCACCGCCCGCAGCGCATCGTTCAGCGCCGTCAGCGGCAGCAGCGACACCACCGGGCGCAACGCCTGGGGAAACCGCGTCGACGAAAAGAACACCCCGGACAGCATGAACATCGGCAGCATGACCAGGTTCATGAGACCGGTCACCGTCTCTGGATTCTGGGCACGGCTGGAGACCAGGATCGCCAGGCCGCTGAACGACAGCGCGCCGATCAGGACGACGGTGGCCAGCGCCGCCATCGATCCGTTGATGCGCACGCCGAACGTCACGCGCGCGAAAATCAGCAAGGCGCCCACCTCGAACGGGATCACCAGCAGGCGCGCCGTCATCTGCGACAGCAAGAGCTGCCAGCGGCGCATGGGCGTGGCCAGCAGGCGCTTCAATACCTTGCGCACGCGCATGTTCACGATCACCCAGCCCAGGCCCCACATCGATCCCGACATGATGTTCATGCCGATGAGGCCGGGCACCAGAAAGTCGATGTAGCGCGACCCCGGCTCTTTGATCTCCTGTTCCTGCACCGCCAGCGGGTCGACGCGTCCGGCGGCGCGCTGCAAGGCCTGGTCGACGGCGGCGCGGGCCAGCCGCGCCTCGGGGCGCGCCGGATCGAGACGGTACTGCACCGACGTGGCGGCGCCGCTTTGAACCACCAGCTGCACCTGGCCGTTGCGCAACCGTTCGCGGGCCTGCGGCTCCGTCAGGCGCTGCACCTCGATGCCGGCGGCGGCCAGCGTCTGATCGACGGCGGTGCTGGTCGGCGGCAGCACGCCCACCACCACGGGCTGGCGTCTCTGGTTGCTGAAGGCCACGCCCAGCGCCGCCGCCAGCAGCACGGGAAAGCCAAAGACCCAGAACAGCGTGCCCGGTTCGCGCGCGATCTCGCGCAGGCGAAGCAGGCTGAGCTGCCACAGAGGATGGGTGACGATTCGCAGGGCGGCGTGCCTTCCTGACGATCAGTCGGACCAGGCTTCGTGCCCGGCGGATCGCAGCAGCGTCTGCTGGAACGGATTTTCTTTCTCGCGCCAGAGATCTCCGGCCAGCACGCTGGTGATCCCGGAACGCATCACCTCGCCGCGGGTCTCCACGAAGAACAGCCGGCGCACCATCTCGTGGTTGTAGAACCGGTGTATCAGCGCGGCGAAGCTGCGATAACCGACCTCCATGTGCTTGGAGTGCGCGGCCATCAGCTGCTCGTCGGCCTCGCGGCCCTCGCGCAGGGCGGCGCCCAGGCGATCGGTCAGGAATTCGGCGCTGAGCATGGCCAGCGAGACGCCTGACGAGAACACCGGGTCCAGAAAACAGGCGGCGTCGCCGATGCAGGCCCAGCGGGTGCCGTAGGCGCGCCGATTGCGGTAGCTGAAGTTGCGGATGATGCGCGGCTCGGTCGCCTCCGCGCCGGCGATGAGGCGCTGGATCAGCGGCGATTCGGCGGTGGCGCTGGCCAGCAGTTCGGGGCCAAGGCCGGTCTTCTGGCTGACGATGCCGACACTGAGGCGACGTCCGGCCAGCGGGATCAGCCACATCCACCCCATGGGCACCATCAGCACCTTGATGTTGCCGGTGGCCATCAGCTCGGCGGCGATGGCCGGGTCGATGCCGTCATAGTGGCGAAAGACGGCGGCGATGCCGAACCCCTTCAGCGGCTGCACGGTGTGGTTGGTGCGGGCCAGCAGGGCGTCCTGGCCGGTGGCGTCGATGATGAAACGCGCCCGGTGGGTGGCGCCGTCCTTGGTCAGGACCGACGCTCCCGCCTGGTCGGTGATCACCTCCTGCACGGCCACGCCCTGGCGGACGTCGGCGCCCAGGGCGGCGGCGCGCTGGAGCAGCACGTGATCAAAGCGCGACCGCTCGACCTGATAGGCGCTCTTGGGGGTGCCGTCCAGGGCTTCGGAAAAGAGGAACGTCGCGCTCTGGCCGCTGCGCTCGTCGATGAACTCGGCCCCGTCCTTGCGGATGAAGGCCGCCGGATCCAGCTGCACGCCCAGCCGCGCGAAGATGGGCAGATCGATGGGCAGCAGCGATTCGCCGATGTGAAAGCGCGGGAAATGCTCCTTCTCCAGCAGGCGCACCCGGTGACCGGCCTGGGACAGCAGGTTGGCCGCCGTCGAACCGGCCGGCCCACCGCCGATGACGATGACGTCGACGTTGTTGTCGATGTCGTTGTCGGTCTGGCCCGCGGCCGTCATGACCCGCTCACCCGGCGAAACAGCAGCGACGTGTTGATTCCACCGAAGGCAAAGTTGTTGTTCATGACGATGTCCATCTTGGCTTTGGTCTGCGCCTCGCCGCGCACAAAGTTCAGCGGCGCGCAGCGCGGATCGATCGCTTCCAGGTTTCGCGTCGGCGGCACGAAGTGTTCGTGCATCACCGACAGGCAGAACGCCGATTCCAGGGCGCCGCAGGCCCCCAGCGTGTGTCCGGTGTGGCCCTTGGTCGAGCTGATCGGCACGTCCGGTCCCAGCACCTTAAGCGTGGCGTGGCTCTCGGCGATGTCGCCTGCCTCGGTGCCGGTGCCGTGGGCATTGATGTAATCGACCTCGCCGGGGGCGACGCCGGCGTCGGCCAGCGACTTGCGCATGGCCGAGGCCATCCCGTCGACGGACGGCATGGTGACGTGCTCGCCATCGCAGCTGGCGCCAAAGCCGATCACCTCGCCATAGATGCGGGCGCCGCGCCGGCGGGCGTGCTCTTCGTTCTCCAGCACCAGCGTGCCGGCCCCTTCGCCCACCACCAGGCCGTCGCGTTTGACGTCAAAGGGGCGCGGGCTGAGATCGGGCCGCTGGTTGTACTGCGTCGACGTGGCGTAAAGGATGTCGAAGATCCCGGCGTGCGAAAAATGCATCTCCTCGGCGCCGCCGCACAGCATGATGTCGTGATAGCCGTTCTTGATGGTCTCGTACCCCTGACCGATGGCGTGGCTGCCGCTGGTGCAGGCGGAACAGGTCGACAGCACGCGCCCGTGGATGCCGAAAAATTGCGCCAGGTTCACCGCACAGGTGTTGCTCATGAACTTGAGGTAGGTGGTGCCGGGAATGCCCTGAAAACCGCGGTGGGTGAACAGCGCCCGGCAGAAATCTTCCTGCGCCGCCGACGACCCGTGCGTCGATCCGTACGCCAGGCCGACGGCGTCGGTCTGCAGCAGGTCGGCGGGCAGGCCGGCGTCCTTCACCGCCTGCTCGGTGGCGTACGTGGCCAGCTGGGCCACCCGCCCCATGGTGCGCACCTGCTTGCGCGAGTACTGCAGCGGCGCGTCCGCGGCCACGGCGGCCAGGCGCGTCCCCAGGCCGGCCACGGCGTCCCACTCGGGCATGCGGACGATGCCGTGCCGCCCGCTGCGCAGGGCGGCGGTGACGGTGGCCAGATCATGTCCAATCGGCGACGTCAGACCGATGCCGGTGACGACCACCCGCGCTCTGCTCACAGAAGACCTCCGTTGATTCCGATCACCTGCCCGGTAATGTACGCGGCATCGTCGCTGGCCAGAAACCGGACCAGCTTGGCCACCTCGACCGCCTGGCCCAGTCGCCGCATGGGGATCAGCTTGACCACCTCGTCTTTGGGCAGGTCTTTTAGCATCTCCGTGTCGATGAGGCCCGGGGCCACCGCGTTGACGGTGATGCTTCGTCGGGCCAGCTCCTGCGCCAGCGAGCGCGTGGCGCCGATGAGGCCGGCCTTGGCCGCCGAATAGTTGACCTGCCCGCGGTTGCCGGTCTGTCCCGAGATCGACGAGATGTTGATGATCCGCCCCCAGCGCCGGCGCAGGAGCGGCATGATCAGCGGGCGCGTGACGTTGAAAAATCCGTCCAGCGACGTGCGCGTGACCAGCTCCCAGTCGGCGGCGGTCATCGCCGGGAACGGAGCGTCGCGGGCCACGCCAGCGTTGTTGACCACGATATCGATGGTCCGTTCCCCCTCCAGCCAGGGAGCCAGGGCGGCGCCGGTGGCGGCGGCGTCCGAGACGTCGAAGGGCAACAGCGTCGCCTGGCCGCCCGCGGCCTCGATGCGCGCCTTGACGGCGGCGGCCTTCTCCGTGCTGGCGCGAAAGTTCAGCAGAACCGCGCAGCCGGCGGCGGCCAGCTCCTCGGCGATGGCGGCGCCGATGCCGCGGCTGGCGCCGGTGACCAGAGCCAGCCGGGTCACGCCGCCACCGAATCGGGCAGCGGACCTTGATAGACGTTCAGGGTCCCCGATACCACCGTCTGGCCATTGCGCTGGACCTGGCAGGCGAAGTTGCCCAGGTCGCTGTCGCCCCAGGTGCGGCGCGCCTCGACGGTCAGCGTGTCACCGACGGCGAAGGCGTCCGTCTGCAGCACCAGCTCTCGGCAGCCCAGCAGAAAGCCGATGCGCGGCGGCCGCCCTTCGGCGCGGGCGGTGAGGCCGGCAAAAGCGGCCACGCACTGGGCCATGTATTCGATGCCTATCACGGCGGGGACGCGCCCATCCTCGACGAACGGCGAGCCCGCTGCAATCGTCACCTGGCAGATCACGGCGTCGGTGGCAAACGAAACCACGCGATCAAGCAGCAGCATGGGCGGCTTGTGGGGGACAACATCGGCGACAGGGGGCAGGGGCAGTGGCTGGGTCATCATCCGGTTCGTGGCCCAGGTTGGGGTGCCGGTTCGACGTTGATGGACCAGCCCGGTATTCCCGGCGGCGCCAGCGAAATGCGCCCGGCGTGATTTTCGCGGATCGCCTGCAGCAGTGGCAGGATCGCCGCGCAGGGGGCGTCCACCTCGACGGGCCGGAAGGCGGTTGGCTCCGGCGGGGGGGCGCGGCGCAGATCGGACAGATGGGCCAGGCGCCGGCGCCCGATCGACATTGCCGTCGCCGTCGCCATGCTGGCACCGCCGTCGGGCGCGGCCAGCACCAGCGCGGCGGCCAGCGCCGTGGTGTGCGCCGTGGGAGCGATGGCGCCCGGCAGGGGTTCGTCGGCGATCACCACCAGGACGTCGCCCGCGCCGTCACGCAGCATCATCATCGCCTCCAGCAGGGCGACGGCCACGGTGTCGTTCCCGGCCGACAGGGCAATGGCCGGCGCCTCGTTGCCGTGGGCGATCGACAGCGCGCCGGCGGCGCTGTTGTGCACGCTGCTCTGGAACCGGATCGGGGACAGCACGCCGCCGTCCACCCACTCGCCCAGCATCTCGACGGTGATGCCCAGCTCGCCGAAGGCCGACCCCACGACGATGCGTGGGCGGCCCAGGGTCAGGCCGGCGTGGGCCGCCGCCTGCGCCGCCACCTCGGACACCATCTGCGTTATCAGGCTGGTGCGCCGCCGTGGCCGCCCTGCCGGGCGCGCGGTCGCGGCCGTCGCCAGCGGCTGTCCCGGCGACCACAGGGCCACACCCACCACGTCGGCGCCGCCGATCATGACGCCGCCCCCCCGAAGATCACCGAGACGTTGTTGCCACCGAACGCGAACGAATTGCTGAGCACCGCCCGGCAGCGTCCGTCGATCCGGCGGGTGAGGACGTTCAGCCCCAGCGATTCGTCGACCGGCTGGGCGCCCAGGCTGGCCGGGAGCCAGCCCTGCTCGATGGCGACGACGGCGAAGATCGCCTCGGTCGCGCCCCCCGCGCCCAGAAGGTGCCCGGTGTATCCCTTGGTCGATGCCACGGGGATCGACGGGCCGAACAACGTGGTGATGGCGCGCCCCTCGGACAGATCGTTGTGGCGCGTGCCGGGACTGTGCGCGTTGATGTGGTCGACGTCGCCAGGCTGCAGGCCGGCCTGCGCCAGCGCCCCGGTCATGGCGGCGGTGGCCCCCTTGCCTTCGGGGTGCGGCGCCGTCATGTGAAAGGCGTCCGACGATTCTCCGGTGCCCAGCAGCGCCACCGGGCCGTCGCCCTGGCGCTCCAGCAACAGGTAGGCGGCCCCTTCGCCCAGGTTGATCCCCTTGCGCAGGCGGCTGAACGGGCGGCACGGTTCGTCGCTGAGGATTTCGAGGGAGTGAAACCCGCGCAGCGTGGTCTGGCAGAGACCGTCGACGCCGCCCACGACGACGGCGTCGGCCACGCCGCTGGCGATCAACCGCCGCGCGCTGGCGATGGCCTTGGCGCTGGCCGAGCAGGCGGTCGACACGACATAGGCGGGCCCACCCACGGCTGCGGTCAGGCGCACCGCCTCCAGCAGGCCGCCGAAGGAGTGCTGGCGGTGCAGGTCGTAATCGCCGGGCAAGGCGCCGTCGCGCCGCGACGTCAGATAGGCGGCCTCCGTTCTCCCCAGCCCCGCCGTCGTGGTCCCCAGCACCAGCGCCACCCGGTCGCTTCCGTGACGCGCCACGGCCCGCGTCACCGCCGGCAGAATCTCCGCCAGCCCCGCCACCGCCAGACGTGCCGTGCGGCTGTCGTGTCCGGACAGCCGCGCCGGCAAGGGGGGCAACGGATCAGCCATGGCCCCGGCCGGCACCTCAAAGGGAAGATCGAACGTCGTGCAGGGGCGCAGGCCCGAGCGCCCGGCGTGGAGCGCGGCGATCACGTCGCGGGTGGTGGTGCCCAGGGCGTTGATGGCCGCGTACGCGGCCACCGGATACCGCGGCCCCGCCGCCCGCCCGGCTGTGTCTGCCCCTGGCACCGTTCTCCCCTAGCGGATTCTGGTGGCGACGGCAAGCACCGGCGCCCTGCCGATGTTAACGCCCGCGGGTGGACCGTCGCTCTGTCAGCGGGCCTTGTCGGCGATGTAGACCCGCAGCATCCGGGTCGGCGCGGCCGGTGGCTCGCCGCGGGCGATGCGGGGCAACACGTCCAGGCCCTCGGTCACATGCGCGAACAGCGTGTACTTGCCGTCCAGGGAATGCGTGGCCGCCAGCGTGATGTAAAACTGCGAACCATTGCTGTTCGGATCGGACGTGCGCGCCATGCCGACCGCCCCTGCCCCGTCAAAGTTCAGCGCGGGCGAAGGTTCGGTGGCGAACTGATAGCCCGGCCCCCCCTGGCCCCAGGTCGCGCTGTTGGAATCCAGCGTGTTCGGATCGCCGCCCTGTGCGACGAAGCCGCTGATCACCCGGTGGAACGCCACCCCGTCGTAAAAGTGATGCAGCGCCAGCCACACGAACGAATTCACGGCCAGGGGGGTGTCGACCTCCAGCAGATCGATCACGATCCGCCCCACGTCGGTCTCCATCACGGCAAAGTAGTCGCGCCCGTCGGTGAGGGCCATTCCAGCCGCGTCGAAGGTGCGCAGGGGATCGCTGGACAGAAACGGCGTCAGCGTCGTGTCCGCCGGTACGATGTAATCGCCCATGCCGTACCCGGCACCGAGGTCGATCGGCGTCGCGTCGCCATCAACCGGCGCCACCGCGCCGGACGGCGCGCAACCGACCTCGAGCAGCAGGACGAGCCCCAGCGCGTATCGCACCGGTTCACATTAACAGAGCTGGGACCGAGCTGGGTCCAGGGAGCCTGCGCCGTCACTGCGCCGGCGCGGGGGCGGACTTATCGCTGGCCGCGGGCAGGTTCTGGATGGTCAGCTGGTAACCGTGGCGGGCGTTGTCGAGGACGATCTCCGCCGCCACGCCGGGCAGGGCCTCGCCCTTGTACGTGATGATGATGGCGCCAGGCGGCAGGCCGGTGGTGCGGAGGAAGGTTCGCTGTTGCAGGTGTCCGCCCTGCCAGCGTTCGGTGATCTGCTCGTCGCCGACGGTGGCGCTGCGCTGGCCGTCGGCGGGCGGCGGCCCGTCCAGCCAGCTGTCGAAGACGCGGTGGATGTCCAGCAGCATGAACGTCGGCGCGAACGGCAACTCGCGCGGCACGTACGAGGTGAAGTCGACGGTGGGCCCGCGCTGCTCCAGCAGGAAGGCCCGGGTCCCGAACGGCGTCAGCCCCACCACGCGCAGCACCCCGGGGCGTTTCTGCAGGATGGTCTCGAAGCTTCCTCCGCCATGCGCCGACTTCGCGGCCAGCTTCTGCCGCAACGTCAGCTGGCCGGGGATGCGGTCGGGTGGCGGCAGATCGGCGGCGGCGGGGGCCGGCTCGGGAGCGGCCGCCGGCGGCGGAGCGCGGTGAGCGCAGCCGGTGACCAGCGTGGCAACGACAGAGAGGAGCACGGCTCGAACCAGGATCGTCGTCATCGTTTCGTCTCCCTCTCCTTTTCCGTCGCCGATGGTGCCGGCGCGGCGCCGGCCAGCACCAGGGTCAGCGGCGCCAGCAGCAGGCTCAGCGTCATGCCGATGCCGGTGACCAGGCCGATGGCGCGCAAGGCGGGCGTGGCGGACAGCGCCAGCAGGCCGAACGACAGGACGGTGGTCATGCACGAGGCGAGCAGGCTCATCATGGTGGCGTCCGACGAACGGTCGGGCGCCGCCGATTCCACCAGGAACACGCCATAGTCGACGCCCATGCTCAGCACCAATAACAACGACAGGACGTGAAGCAAGTTGGTGGGCACATGGCAAAGACCCAGGATGCCCATGGTCGCCGCCGCCGCCACCACGGCCGGGGCCAGCGCGGCCAGGCAGTTGCGCCAGCGCCGGTAGCGGCCATACAGCACCGCCAGGATGAGGACCACGCCGACGCCCACCGCCTGCAGCGTCTGGATGCGAAAGTGGGCATAGGTCTCGTCGAGGAACGCCGCCTGATCGAAGTAGCGCGCGCCGGGGACGTCGGCGATGGCGGCGGTGATCTGCTCGGCGCTGTGGACGCCGCGCAGGAAGGTCAGGATGCCCGTGTCGTCGCCCAGCTTGACCGCGAACGTTCGCACCAGCGGCGCCAGCGGCGAGCCCTCCAGATCGGCCAGCGTCAGCGGCGGCACCGTGGCCGGTCGGTGCAGCCCCTCGGCCGTGGCCAGAAAAGCGGAGAAAGCATCGGCGCGAAATCCTTCATTGCGCAGGGCCGCCAGCACGCGTGGGCCCAGCGCCGGGACGGCGGCCACCGCCGCCCGATTTCGCGTCTGCAGGTCGGCCGACCACAGGAACGCATGCAGCGAGGTCAGCCCGTCCAGCGCGCCGGCGCTCCTTGCCTGCTCCAGCCTGGCGAAGATCTGGTCGTTGCGGCGCAACGCCTGCTCCAGCTCGGGCGCCATGGTGACGACAAAACGTCCCTCGTCCATCGCCGAGATGCGGGTGCGCACCCGGTCCAGCTCGGCCTTCAACGCCGGACTGCCCGGGTCCAGCGCGCGCAGCGAATCCAGCCAGCGCAGGCGCGGCAGACCCAGCAGGCAAACCAGCCCGACCACGGCGGCCACGGCGAACCCGGTGGGACGCTGGCGCTGCAGCCAGCGCAGCAGGCGTCCCTGCGCGGCCGACCCGCGCCACAGCAGCGGGGCCCGCGGCGGCCGCCCACGCAACAGCGGCGGCAGGACGTAGCGCGTGGCCGCCAGCGCGGCCAGGATGCCCGAGGCGGAGGTCACCGCCATCTCGCGCACGCCCGGGAATGACGTCCAGGCCAGGGCGATGAACCCGACCGCCGTGGTGACGCCGCCGATGACGATGCCCATCCACACCCGGCGCAGGACCGCCTCCGGGCTCTCGTCCGGCGCCAGCACCCGGTGGGTCAGCAGCAAGATGGGATAGTCGATGGCCACGCCGATCAGCGTCGACCCGATGGCCAGCGTCATGCCGTGCAGCTGGCCGAACAGCAGCAGGCCGACCGTGGTCCCCGCCAGCGCGCCGGCGATGATGGGCAGCAGCGCCAGCAGCACGGCGCGCACCGATCCGAACAGCAGCCAGAACAGCAGCAGCACGCCCGCCGTCGACAGGATCGAGATGCGGGTCAGGTCGCCGCTGATGCGCCGTTCGGCGTCGAGGGCGATGGGACCGACCCCGCCCCGCTCCAGGACCAAGGTGCCGCCCGCCTGCTGGTTCAGCTGGGCAAAGCGCTGGGCGATGGTGGCCAGCAGCGGCGCCTGCGATCGACTGTCGAACGGTGAGTGGCGCGTCCCCACGAACATGATGGCATAGCGGCGAGGGTCACCCGACGCCTCCAGCGTGCTGGGGGTGATGAACTGATCGCCGTCGACCTCCAGCGTTCCGGCCTGGGCCTTTTCGAAGCGGCGCAAGATCCCCGGGAACCACTGCAGCGGATCAGAGCCGGCCAGCCGGGCCAGCAGCGGGGACAGCGGCAGCGACAGCTGCTGCTTGAGCGTGCGGGCCGCCCGGGCCAGTCCCTCGTCGGACAGCGCCCGCGGGATCTCCTCCTCGGGGCGGTCGGAGACGAAGTACGCGGTGCGCGGCGCGTACAGGGCATAGACGCCTTCGGCCAGCTTGTCGGTGGGGCCGCGCTGCAGCCAGGCCACCTCCGGGTGGTCGCGCAGGCTGTCGGCCATGGCCACGGCGGCGGCGCGCGCCGCTTCGGGCGTCGGGCCCCCGATGCTGATGATCAGGGTGCGGGTCAGCGTCGAATCGGCCAGCCGGCGCGACAGCTCCGCCAGTCGATGGTCGGAGCCGGCGGGCAGAAAATGCGTGATGTCGGTGGTGACCTTGATGCGCAGGGCGCAGTAGACGGCGGCCGCGACCATCAACGCGGCGGCCAGGCCCAGGCGGGCACCGGAGGAGAGGGGGCGCGGCAGGTTCATCCCTTTTCAGCGCGAGGGCAGGCGGAAGACGCGCTCCTGTTCGGCGGGCGTATAGCGGTGGTTGACGTCGACGTCGGTGAACGTCGTGCGCGACCAATCGCCGCTGCTCTCGCGAACCTCCAGCTCACGCAGGGCCAGGCCGACGCCGCCCAGGGTCAGCTCGCGAATGACCTTGTCCATGGGCGACACCCGCGGCGTCAGCACCACGCGCCAGGCGTCAGTGCCGCCGCTGGGCGGCTTGGCCACCTTGATGGTGAAGACCCGCTCCAGGCCCTTGCGATCGCCGGCCAGGATCATCACGAAGCTGTCGACGAACAGCTTGGCCACCGGGTTGGTGCCCAGCTCCATGCTCTGCTTGCCGTCGGTGTCGCCGAACTGCAGCCGGCCGCTGTCGATCAACAGCGTCGAGGCGATCGGCTTTTCGGTGTGGCGGGCGAAGCGGGCCGGCGGCATGAAGGCGATGGTCCCTTCGTTGATCACCGGCGCGTCCAGCAGGGCGATGTGCTTCTCTTCGCGAAAGTGCGCGGCCAGGCCCGGCGCCTGGGCGAACTGGTTCAGCAGCGCGTCCAGATCGACACCACCGCCACCACCGCCGCCGGTCGCCTTCTTCGGGGCGGCCGATGAGGCCGTCGCGGTGGCGCCGATCAGCGCCCACGCGAACACCGCGCCAGACATCCTCATGCTCATGGAGAGTCCGACGCGCCGATGGGCAGCTGGCCGTCGCGGTAAAGCTGCAGGAGACGGGCGATGTCCCCATCCTGGCGCCGGTCGGCCTCGTTGCGCGGCACCACGGCGCGCACAGCCTGCGACAATGCCCGGCTGCGCAGGTGACAGCCCTCGCCCCCCCGGATGTCGACCGCCTGGCAGACCGCCAGCAGCTCGATGATGGCCACCGTCTCGGTCAGATCCAGCACGCGCTGGCAGTCGCGCGCGGCGATCGAACCCATGCTGACCTTGTCCTGATTGTGCGATTCGGTGCTGCGCGAAAACGAGGCGGCCGGCATGGTCAGCTTCAGCGCCTCGGCGGTCAGGGCCGACGCGCTGATCTGCATGGCCTTGAAGCCGTGGTGGGTGACCTTGTCGGCGCCCTGCCGCCACACCAGATCGCCGGGCAGGCCGCCGTTGACCATCGGGTTGCACAGGTGGGCCATCTGCCGGTCCAGCAGATCGGCGACGCTGGCCACGGCGGCCTTGAGCCCGTCCATGGCAAAGGCGATGTGACCGCCGTAAAAGTTACCGCCGTGGAGCATCTCGTCGCTGTCGGCGATGACGATGGGGTTGTCGTTGACGCTGTTGATCTCGGTCTCCAGAAAACTGCGGAAGGCGGTCAGCGCATCCAGCAGCACGCCGATGACGTGCGGCGCGCAGCGGATCGAATAGCGATCCTGAATGCGCGTCGCCGGGCGCGGGGCCTCCGGCTGATATTCGATGTCCTCGCGGATCCAGCGCGCGCAGGCCGACTGTCCGGGGTGCGGTTTGAGATCGAAGATGCGCTGATCGAAATGGCTGGGGTTGCCGCGCAGCACGTCGCTGGCCCCCGCGGTCAGCGCCGCCGCCAGGCGGGCCAGGCGCCGGGCCCGGGCGAAGGCCAGGCAGGCCAGGCCCGTCATCATGCTGGTCCCGTTCATCAGGGCCAGGCTCTCCTTCGGTTGCAGCGCCAGCGGGCGCAGATCGCACGCCTCCAGCGCGGTCTTGGCGGCCACCACCTCGCCGCGAAAAGACACCTCGCGCTCGCCGATCAGCGTGGCCGCCACGTACGACAGCGGCGTCAGATCGCCGCTGGCCCCCACCGAGCCCTCCGAGGGAATGCGCGGCAGGATCCGGTTCGCCAGCAACTCGACCAGCCGCTGCAGCACCGCCGGACGAACCCCGGAATGCCCGCGCGCCAGCGAGGCCAGACGGACCGCGACCACGGCGGCCGATTCTTCATCGCCCAGCATGGCGCCCGTGCCGCAGCCGTGAAAGCGCAGAAGGTTCAGCGCCAGCGTCTCGGCCAGAGGCACCGGCACCGCGGTCTCGCACGATTCGCCCACGCCGGTGGTGACGCCGTAGATGGCGCGGCCGGCGCGCAGCTGGCGTTCCAGGCTGCGGTGGCTGCTCTCCAGACGGGCGCGGAACTCCGGATCACCGTCCAGGGTGACGGCGCGCTGCCCGCGGGCGATGGCGCAGACGTCGTCGATCGTCAGCGGTCGGCGGCCGATCGTCACGGCGTCGGTGGTGGCATCGGGGGCGGTGGTGGTCTTGGTGGTGGTCATGCCGGCTGTTTCCAGACGTCAAAAAAGTTGAACCAGTTGTCGGGCGCCAGCCGGCAATAATGTTCCAGGCGGTCGGCGAATTGCTGGGCGTAGGCGCGGGCGTCGGCCTCGCGCGAGCGGCGCGACAGCGACACCCGTTCGGCGAACGGCTCGCAGTACAGGTCGTAACGGTTCGGCTCGTGGTAAAGGCCGAAGGTCAGGTAGACCGGGCACCCCAGCATGGCCGCCAGCATATAAGGACCGCTGGGCAGAAGGGCCTTTCCGCCCAAAAAATCGACCTCCACGGTGCGGTCGGTCAGGCCCACCCGATCGGCCAGCAGGGCCACCAGCTCGCCCGCCTCGATCCGCTCCTTGAGGCGCAGGACGAAGTCGATGCCCGGTTCGATGGGGATCACCCGCACGGCCAGATCGCGGTTGAAGCGGGCCAGCAGACCGTTGATGAGGCGGGCGTTCTTGAAATAGCCGATCACGTTCAGGGGCAGCGTCTCTTTCAGGGCCATGCCCCGCATCGCCTCGAAGCTGCCCAGGTGCGCGCCGACCAGCAGCGCGCCCTTGCCGCTGGCGCGCGCCGCTTTCAGATACGCCGACCCGGTGCAGGTGACGTTGAAACGCCAGGTCTGTCCCAGGGTCCAGAACACGCGATCCAGCGTGCACTGCGCGAATCGCAGGCAATGGCGATACACCGCCCAGAATCCGGCGCCCTGACCGATGCGGCGCAGGTAGGCGCGCGACCCGCGCCGCGCCTGCCCGGACGTCGCCACGAAGTAAAGGACCACCGGCGGCAAGACCAGCCGGGCCACGCGCCGGCCCAGCAGGCGGCAGATGGCCAGCATCAACCACAGGCCGGCGGCGCTGCCTTTCTCCGCCATCTGCAGCCAGGCGGCGCCGCCCGGGGCGCCGGGTGGTGACGGCGCCGGCGGCCGCGGCGACAGGGGGGCGATGTTGCTGCCGGCCGAAGCGCTCACCGCCGCCGCCTCGCCAGCAGGCGCCGCAAGCGCCAGCGGATCGACCCCAAGACCAGTCGGGTGTGCATCAGGGTGATGGCTACATTATCCCCGACCGGTCGAAAGTGGGAGACGCCGCCAGCGGTCGCCGGCAGGTACCGCACGCGCGTCGGGACATTGATGATGGGCACGCCGGCCCAGACCAGGCGGACGGCGATCTCGATGTCGAACTCCATGTGATTGCCCACGGCCCCCACGCCCAGGGCCGGTTCTAGCGGATAGACGCGAAAGCCGCACTGCGGATCGACGATGGCCCGACCGCCGGTCTCCAGGCGCGTCCAGAAGTTGGTCAGCCCGTGGGCGGCGCGGCGCCCGCGCGGCGTCGAGTCGTCGAACACCGGATGGCCCAGGACCGCGGCCTCGGGACGCTGGGCGGCCAGCGCCAGCAGCGTGGGAATGTCGGTGGGGTCGTGCTGGCCGTCGGCGTCGATCTGCAGGGCGTGCGTGAACCCGGCGGCGTGGGCCGCGGCAAAGCCGGTCTTCACCGCCGCCCCCTTGCCGCCGTTGCGGGGCCGGTGGGTGACGGTGGCCGCGCCCTGCCGAGCCAGCGCCTCGACCGCCGCCCGCCCCGCCGGGCCGCTGCCGTCGTCGACGATCAGCACGTCTTCCAGGTGGCGCCGCGCCTCCGCCACCACCGCGGCGATGGTCAGCGGGTTGTCGTAGGTCGGGATCAGCGCGCAGGGACGAAACGCCGGCGACGACATGCGGGCGCTAGCCTTCGCTCGTGTCGAAGACAAACACGCCCGAGCTGACCGGCCCCTTCGCGCTGCGGATCTCGAACGTCACCTTGTCCGCGTCGCGCGTCAGATCGATGGCCAGCGCGTCGCCGGGGCGAATGGGGCGCCGGAATTTCAAGCGCAGGATCTTGCGCAGCCGCCACAGCGCCGGCCACTGCTGGCGCACCGGGCGCAGCAGGACGTCGTGCAGCTGCACCACCCCCGGCAAGATGGCGAATTCTTCGAAGTGTCCCTCGAAGAACGGCGAGTCGACCGGAATGGTGCGGGTCAGCGTCACTGTCTCCGGCGCGCCGGCGTGACCGGTGTCGGCGAACAGCGCCCGCAGGCGCGCCCGGGTCAGCTTGCCATTTTCCTCGCGGGGCAGCTCGTCGACGACGCGGAAGCGCCGCGGGATGGCCACCGGATCCAGCCAGCGCAACAGCGCCGCCCGCAGCGCGGGGACCGACAGCCCGTCACCGGCCACCGCCGCCCACAGTTGATGCTGCCGCGGCCCGGCCACGTCGACGGTCAGCACCGCGGCGTCGCGCACGCCGGCGATCTGGCGCAGGCGTCGCTCGACCTCGGTGGTGGCGATGCGCTGGCCGCCGATCTTGACCACGGCATCGGCGCGCCCGCGTAATCGAAAACGGCCGTCGGGAAGAACCGCCACGCGATCGGCGCCGCGCAGGCTGCCGTTTTCGTCCGGGCCCCTGTCGGCAAAAGGAGACGAGATTCGCATCAGGCCGTCATCGCCCGCAGAGACCTGCACGCCCGGAAACGGCTGCCAGCCGTCGTCGTCGGCGTGGCCATCTGACTGCCGCCAGGCCATGCCCCCGGTCTCGGTCGAGCCCAGGATCTCCGTCACCGGCGTTCCCGTCAGCGACGCCACGGCCGCCGCCGTACCGGGCGGCAGCGGTGCGCCCGACGAGACGATTCGCCGCAGCGGTGGCAGCGCGCCCGGTGTCAGCACGCCCAGTCCGTGCAGGTGGGCCGGCACGCTGATCAGGACGTTGGCGCCAGAACCAGCAGCCTGGGCGGCGATGGTCTCGGCATGGTGCGGGGTGCTGCGCACGAAGGTCGCCCCGCCCACCAGCGGCAGCAGCACGCCGAAGAGGAGGCCATAGATGTGGTGCGGCGGCACCGTGCACAGGATCCGCGCCTCCGGTCCCAGGTCGAACAGCGTGCACAGCAGGCCCGCCTCGCCCAGAATTTGCGCCGCCGTCTTCGGGCAGGCGACGTGCGTTCCCGTCGACCCCGACGTGTGCACGCGCACCAGCGCCCGCCCGGGGGCGAAGCGGGGCTCTTCGATGGGCGCCAACCCGCCGTCCAGCAATGGCCGCACGTCCACCCCGCCGCGCCCGCCACCGTCGTGCAGGACCAGCGGGATGTTCTCGGCCACACACAGCCCGTCGATGGTCTCGACGCGGCCGTTGGGCGGCAGGGCCGCCACGCGCCCGACGTGCCAGGTCGCCAGCAGCGCCACGGCAAAGTGGTAGCGATCGACGCAGGCGATCATCAGCGCGTCGTCCGCCCCGTTCACCGCGCCATGGCCCGCGGGCAGCCGCGCCGCCACCGCCGCCGCGTCGGAGAGCAGCTGACCCCACGAACGCGGCGTCTCACCCAGCGCCAGCGGCGCCGCTGCCGGGCGCGGCCGCACGCCCAGACCGCCGTCGGTCGTCCCCCGGCCTTGCGTCAATCTGTCGCGGTCGCCGCGCTCACCCGGGACCATTTCCCTGGCCTTGGTCCCGGCCCTGGTCGGGGCCTTGGTCCGGGCCCTGGGCGGCAGCCTCGGCAAGGTGCGTTTCGATCATGGTGACGACGTCGTCGACCGTCCGCACCGCGCGCAAGGTCTCCTC
>DATLVT010001002.1:0-18772 GCA_035577105.1 Polyangia bacterium | reverse complement strand
GCGGGGTTGACCTCCACGGCGCGCGACATCCGCGACACGCGCATTCCCAAGCTCGAGGAGGAACGTTTCTCGGTCGTCGTGCTGGGCGAGTTCAACCACGGCAAGTCGACGTTCATCAACGCGCTGCTGGGCGAATCGGTGCTGCCGGTCGGCATCACCCCGACCACCGCCGTGCTGACCCACATCGCCTATGGCCCGCGCCCCACCGCCACGCTGGTGTTCGAATCGGGCGAAAAGCAGAGCATCGACGCGGCCAGCGCGGCGGCGCTGGGGCAGTGGTTGACCGTCGACGGCCTGACGGCGAAGCGCGACGTCGCCGTCCACCACGTCGAGGTCACTCACCCGGCGGCCATCCTGCGCGATCGCCTGACCATGGTCGACACGCCCGGCGTCAACGACATCAACGAACAACGCGCCGAGATCACCTATGGGTACGTCCCGCGCGCCGACGCGGCGGTGTTCCTGCTGGACGCCACCCAGATCCTGACCGCGTCGGAGCGACAGTTTCTGGAGGAGCGCATCCTGCGCTCGACGCGCGACCGGTTGATCTTCGTGGTGGCCAAGGCCGATCTGCTGGACGACGCCGAGCTGGCCGAGACGCTGGCCTTCGCGCGCAAGCACCTGGGCGCCATCGTCGCCGAACCGGCGATTTTTCCGGTTTCGGCCAAACGCGCGCTGGCGGGCAAACGGGAAGAATCGGGCCTGCCAGCCTTCGAGGCGCAGCTGGGGGCGACGGTGGCCAATGAACGGCGGCGCCTCTTGCTGGACCACGCCCTGGGCGACGCCACCCGGCTGGCCACCTTCGTGCGCCAGAGCCTGGCCATCCGGCGCCGCTCGCTGGAGCTGCCGCTGCCCGATCTCGAACAGCGCATCGCCCGCGCCCACCTGCGCCTGCAGAACGGCAAGAAGGTGCTGCAGCAGGCGGCGGAGACCATCCGCGCCGAGACCGCCGGGCTGAAGGCGCGCGTGCGCCAGGATCTGGCGGATTTCGCCGGCGAGTTCCGGGCCGCGCTGCCGCCCGAGATCGACAAGGTCGACGGCACCGACGTGCGCCGCTATCTGAGCTTCTTCGTGCAGGACACCTGGAAAGCCTGGGTCGAGGCGGAGGGCGAGCGCATCGCCGCCGAGCTGGAGCACCTGGCCGACGAGGTGATCCAGGTGGCCAATGAAAACGTGGCCGACGTCGCGCGCGGCGTTTCGGCCGAGCTGGGCCCCTCCGATGCTCGCGTGGAGATCGCCGTCGACACCTTGAGATACGACGCCTCGGTGTTCGCCCTGGGCGCGCTGGGCACGACGATCTTCTTCTTCGTCAACAGCGTGGTGGGTGGCCTGCTGGCGGCCGCTGCGCCGCTGCTGGCCTTCATCCTGCGCGGCAAGGTGGCGCAGGAGATCAAGAACGAAGCCAAGGAGCAGGCGCCCATCGCCGTCGATCGCGTCGCCGCCATGCTGGGCCCCAAGCTGGACGAGTTCATCGACAGCTTCGCCGCCCGTCTGTCGGAGTTCGTGGCCCAGGCCGGCGAGGCGCTGGCCCGTGGCATCGCCGAGGTCCTGGACCAGACGCTGAAGCAGCGCCGCGATCACGCGGACGCCGGCGATGCCCTGCCGGAGGTGGCCGCCGTCGACGAGCAGCTCAAGGCCTTGCGCGCCGTGGAGGAACGCATCGCCGAGATCCGCCAGCAGGTCTGGATGCCGGACGGCGACGGCAAAGGCACCGCGACGGGCGCCAGCGCGGGCGCCGGCGAAACACCGTCCCCGTCGCCCAGGCCCGACGTCCCCGCCAAGACCTGATGGGTTTTTTCGATCGCATCGCCGGCACCATCGACGAGCTGACCCGCGACGCGGTCACACCCACCGACGTCAAGGAAGAGCTGGCTCTGGCCGCCGCGTACGCCGATCGCGGCGACCTGGCCATTGCCGAAGAGCGGCTGCGCGCGCTGGCCGAACGTTTTCCCAAGGTGGGCGCCGTCCATGCCCAGCTGGGGGACGTGCAGGGCCGGCGCGGCGACACCGAGGCGGCGATCGCGTCTTACGGTCGCGCCGTCGATCGCGAGGGCGACGACGCGCGACACTGGTTTGGCCTGGCCGGCCTCCTGGCCCAGGCCGGGCGTTTCGAACCGGCGCGCGACGCGTTCCGGAAAACCCTGGCCCTGTCGCTGGACGGCGAGCTGCGCGGGCAAGCCCACGCCGCCCTGGGACAGCTTTACGCCGACGACGGGCATCTCGGGCGGGCCGCGCGCGAGCTGTCCAAGGCGCTGGCTCTTCGCCCCGACGACAAGACGCTGGTCGCCGCGTACGGGCGCGTGCTGGCCGCCAGTGACGATGGCAGCGGCGCCGACTGGCTGGCGCGGGCCGCCCGCCAAGGCAGCGACGATGGCGCCGACGCCGGCCACGAAGACAGCGCGGCGCTGTTCATCGAGGCGGCGGCTGCCACCGCAGACGCGGCGGCGGCAGAGTCACTGTTGCGCGAGGGTCTGGTCCTTGCGCCCACTCACCCGGGTCTGCGCGCCGCCCTGGCCCGCCGTCTGGTCCGCGCCGGGCGCACCGACGAAGGCCTCGCCCTGGCGCTGGAGAGCCTGGCCGCCGCCCCCGGCGACGCGACGGTGCTGACCGCCGTGCGGGAGGCCTATGCCCACGCTGGACGCTGGTCTGCGGCGTTGCAAGCGGCGGGACGCGAGGCGGAGCTGGGCGCCGCGCCGCCGCTGGCCGACCGGATCGCCCTGGCGCTGGGCGCCCAGGATTGCGTCGCCCTGGCCGCCGTACTGGCGTCGACGGCGGCGAGCGCGACGGCGACCGACCCCGGCAGCGACACCGATCGCGAACTGACACGCGCCGCCCGCGCTTTTCTGCAGCACCAGGCGGACCCCACCGCGGCGCCCCCGCCCAGCGACAGCGAGGTGCGCCTTCTGGCACGACAGGCGCCCGACGCGGCCGCGCGGCGGTTCGTCGTTCACGCTCTGGCCCCGCCCCCTGCGCCGGCGGGAAATCTGTTCGCGCTCCTCGCCTACGCCCACGACCTGGCCACGCACAGCCCGCTGCTGGCCCCGCTGGCGTTACCGGCCGCTCGCGCCGCCGAGGCGCTGGACCGCCCCCTGCTGGTGGCGGTCATGGGCGAATTCAACGCCGGCAAGTCGTCGTTCGTGAATGCCCTGTGCGGCGAGGAGATCGCCCCGGTGGGCGTCACGCCCACGACGGCCACGGTGAACGTGCTGCGCTTCGGTCCGCTGGGAGGCCGCGTGGTCTATCAAGACGGCACCGCCCGCGACCTGGGCGCGCAATCGGTGGGTCCCTTCCTGCGCGAGCTCGGCGATCAAGAAGCGGCCACGGTGCGCGTCGTGGAGATCTTCTATCCGCTGGAGCTGCTGCGCCGGGTGGAGGTGGTCGACACGCCCGGACTCAACTCGCTGCGCCCTGAACACGAGAAGGTGGCCCGCGATTTTCTGATCGACGCCGACGCCATCGTCTGGCTGTTCGCCGTGGGACAGGCGGCCAAGTCCACCGAGCAACAGGCCCTGCGCCTGGCCCGCGACGCCGGCAAGCGCGTCCTGGGTGTGCTGAACAAGGTCGATCGCGCCGACGCCGACGAGATCGCCCAGGTGACAGCGCACACCCGCGCCGCCGTCGGCGAGCTGGTCGACGCGATCGTTCCGCTGGCCGCGCGCCGCGCCCTGGAGGCGCGCCGCCAAGGCGATGCCGTCGCCTTGAACGCCAGCGGCATGACCGCCGTGGAGGAGGCTCTGGAGACCCGCTTCTTTCTGCACGCCCGCGAGCTGAAACGAAGCACCGCCCTGGCCGCGCTGGGCCGTTTTCTCACCGAGGCGCGCGCCGCGGCCTCGTCCGCGCCCTCGCCTGCCGCCGACGATTTTGTCGCCCAGCGCGAGGCTCTGGCCGCCAGCGAAGAACGGTTGCGCGGCGCGCTGGCCACCGAGCGCGTGGCTCTGCGGGCCCGCATCGACGAGGCGTACCGGGGCGCGGCCTTCGAGGTGCGCGACTTTGTGCGTCCGCGGGCCTGGCTGTTCGGCGAGCACCGGGCGGAGAAAGCCGACGAAGAGTTCCTGATCGATCTTCTCGACGAAGCGATCACCCGCGCCACCGCCACCACGCGCACCGCGCTGGTTGCCGCCCTGTCGGCGCCCGCGCCGACGACGAGCACGACAACCGCCGCGGCCCCGACGCCCGCCGACGGTTCTCTGGCCGCCCTCGACGCCGCCGTCATATCCATCGTCGACGCCACCGTCGATCGGTTTCGGGCCTACGCCCGCGGCGTGATCGAGGGGGGCGCCGTCGCCGAGTTCTTTCGCCAGGATCTTCCGCGCATCCGCCTTGATCTGGGGGCCATCCGCAATGCCCTGGCCCGGCGCGCCCCCGATCCAGAGGCAGCGCTGTTCGCCACGCTGGCCCGCCAGCTGGATCACGCCTATGCCGAGGCCGCCGCCCGGCTGACCACCGCCGAGGCCGACGCCACGATTACATCCTTGATTCACGACGAACGCCTGGTTCGCCCCCTCGACGACCTGGCTGGCGCCGTGGCAGCGATCTCAATGACTTAGGACCCGACAAAATAAATCTCGGGCCGCCTGTCGATCGCCGCCCCCACCGTTCGTCGCCACAGTACAAGCCAGGAAGACAGTCCCGGCACACCATCCCCAATCAAAGGAGAGGCCACCATGCGATTCATGATGCTGATGATCCCCAAGGGCTACGAGAACGCCAAGCCCGGCACCGTCCCCGACGCGGCCGCCGTCGCCGCCATGATGAAGTACAACGAATCCCTGCAGAAGGCCGGCGTGCTGCTGGCGCTCGACGGCCTGCACCCGCCGTCGATGGGCGCGCGCATCACCTTTCCGGGCGGCAAAGCAAAGGTCTCTGACGGGCCCTTCGCCGAGGCGAAAGAGGTGCTGGGCGGCTACTGGATGATCCAGGTCAAGTCCAAGGAAGAAGCCATCGCCTGGGCCTCGCGCTGTCCGGGCGGCGAGAACGAAATCATCGAGGTACGACAGGTCCAGGAGATGGCGGATTTCCCCGCCGACGTGCAGGCGGCGGCCGCCGACTTTGCCCAGATCAAGGAGCAGGCCGGGCAATCCAAACGATCGTGAGCGGCTACCCTCAGCGCCGTTGACAGCGCGCACAGAAGAACGTCGAGCGTCCGCCGTCCACCCGGCGGCGCACCGTCGCGCGGCAGGTCCGGCAGGGCTGACCCTGCCGGCCGTACACCAGCAACGCGGCGACGTTGTCACCAGGCACACCGTCGAGATCAACATAGTCGCGCAGGCTGGTGCCGCGGTTGGCGATCCCGCTGCGCAGGGCCGCCACGATGCCCTCCAGCAGGGCCGGTGCCCTTCGCTGCAATCGCCCCGCCGGCGTGGCCGGGTGAATGCCGGCCCGGAACAGCGCCTCGCTGACATAGATATTTCCCAGCCCGGCGATGCGCCGCTGGTCGAGAAGAAACGCCTTGATGGGCGCCCGCACACCGGCCAGGCGATCGCGCAGCATCGTGACGTCCAGCTGCGCCAGCGGATCGGGCCCCAGCGCCGCCAGCTCGGGCAGCGCCTCGACGGGTTCGCCGCCGTCGATCCAGCCAAAGCGGCGCGGATCGACGAAGCGCAATTCGTCGCCGCCCTCCAGCGAAAACACCACGTGCGTGTGCGGCGCCCGCCCGTCGGCGCCGCCCTGCAACCGCAGGCGCCCCGACATGCCCAGGTGAATCAAGACGCCGCCGACGCGGTCATCCATCTTCAGCAGGATGTATTTTCCCAGGCGCTCCACCTGCCGCAGGCGCGCCCCCTCGCAGATCGAACGCAGCCGGGCCAGATTCACCGGCCGGGCCAGCCGCAGGGGCAGCCCGCTGCCCCACAGCGCCGTGATTCGCCGGCCGATCAACGCCGGCGCCAGCCCACGCACGATGGTCTCGACCTCGGGAAGCTCGGGCATGGTCGCGCTTGCTCTAGCGCATCAGGGGCGCGACGCCAAGACGCCGTCGGCCAGGCGGGCCAGCTCGGCCACCGTCAGCGCCTCCGCGCGCAACGTCCCGTCGATCGACGCCCAGCGCAGCGCCGCCTCGACCACCTCGCTGCCGAACGCCGGCGCCAGCGCCCGCCGCAGCATCTTCCGGCGCGTTCCGAACGCCTCCTTGACGACCTCCTCGAACAGCGCCTCGTCGCGCACGGGCGCCAGCGGCGCCGGGCGCGGCACCAGCGACAGCACCGACGACGTCACCTGCGGCGGCGGGTGAAACGCCCCTGGCCCGACGTGAAACAGGATCCGCACGGCCGCCCGCTGCTGGACCATCACGGAGAAACGCCCATAGACCTTGTTGCCCGCCGGCGCCACCACCCGCTGGGCCATCTCACGCTGCACCATCACCACCGCCCGGGCCAGCGCCGTCGCCTCCGTTCTCGCCAGCATCAGCAACAGCGCGCTGCTGATCTGGTACGGCAGGTTGCCGACGACGATCAGGGGACGTCCCTCGGCGCGACCGATCGCCGCCAGATCCAGCGTGGCCGCGTCGGCGGCTCGAATGTCCACGTTGGGCAAGCTTTCCAGTTCGCCCCGCAACACAGTCAACATGTCCGGATCGCGCTCGATGGCGATCACCCGTCGCGGCGGCGGCTCGGCACCGGCCAGCGCCGTGGTCAGCGTGCCCAGACCAGCCCCGATCTCCACCACCACGTCGTCCGCCGACGCACCGGCCGCCGCCACGATCCGCTGATGCACGCCGCGGGCGACCAGAAAATTCTGCCCCCAGGATTTTTTCGCGCGCAGATCGTACCGGGCCAGCACCCGGCGCGGGTCGTCGGCCGGCGACGTCAAAGAGGTAGTCCGGGATCGACGCCCAGATCCCAGGTGTCCCGCGTCCCCGCGGCCAGCAGCGGCGTCCCCGCCGCGGCGATCATCGAGGCGTTGTCGGTGCAGCGCTTGGGCGGCGGGATGTACAGGCGAAAATCGTCCTGCGCCGCGGCCGCCGCCAGACCGGCGCGCAGCCCGCGGTTGGCCGCCACGCCGCCGCACACCACCAGCGCCCGCAGCCCCTGCTGCGCCAGGGCCCGCCGCGATTTGCGCACCAGCACGTCGACGACCGCCGCCTGAAAACTTGCGCAGAAATCTGCCAGCTTTTGTCCATCGGGCGCCGGCCCGCCCTGCAGGATCGTGGCGACCGCCGTCTTCAGCCCCGAAAAGCTGAAGTCCACGTCGTCGCGTCCCGGCAGCGCCCGCGGCAGACTGACGGCGCGGGCATCGCCCGTGGCGGCCAGGCGATCGATCTGCACCCCTCCCGGATAACCGAGGCCCAGCATCTTGCCGACCTTGTCGAACGCCTCGCCGGCGGCGTCGTCCCGCGTGGCCCCCAGCAAGCGCGTCTGACCCGGACCATCGACGCGAATCAGCGCCGTGTGGCCGCCCGAGACCAGCAGGGCCACATGCGGATACGACGGGGGCTCGGGCAGCGACGGATCCTCAAGGAACACCGCTGCCAGGTGCCCGGCCAGATGGTTCACGCCGACCACCGGTTTTCCCAGGGCATAACCCAGCGCCTTGGCCGTCTCCACGCCGACCAGCAGCGCCCCCACCAGCCCCGGTCCGCAGGTGACGGCGATGCCGCTGAGATCCGCCAGCGTGACGCCGGCATCGGCCACCGCCCGCCGCACCGTCGGGACGATGGTCGCCAGGTGCTGGCGCGACGCCACCTCGGGCACCACGCCGCCATAAGGCGCATGCACCAGAATCTGCGATGCCACCACGTCAGAACGCACCCGACGCCCGTCCTCCACCACCGACGCAGCGGTCTCGTCGCACGACGTTTCGATCCCCAGAACCAACATCATCAGCCGTCGCTTACAACGTGTCGACGATGGCGCGCAAGTCGGCGGCGTACTGTCCGCGGGGGGCCAGCTCGAGATATTTCTTGTAGGCCCACTTGGCCTCGCGGTTTTTCCCGGCGTCTTGCTGCACGCCGCCGAATATCACATAGGCCTCGGCCAGATTCGGATCGGCCTTGATCGCCTTCTCCGCCCACTGCAACGCCTCTTTCAGGTGATTGCGGTTGAACTCGGCGTGCGCCAGCAACAGCAAGGCGTCGCCCGATTCGGTGTTCGCGTCCTTGGCCGCGGTGCAGACCGTGGTCGCTTCACGCATCCTTCCTTGGTTGAACGCCTCCCGGCATTTCTCCAGCAGCTTGGGAAAATTCGCGTCACGATCCGCGTCGCCGACGACGGCGGCCGCAGCCGCGGCGGCTTTCCCGCCTGACGCTGGCGGCGACTTGCCGGGCGCAGCGACGGCCACGGCGGGCGGCGAAGGTGGTGCCGCCGATGCTGCGGGGGCGGGTGACGGTGGTTTCGATGGGGGCGCCGCAGCCTGCGCCGCGGGCAGATCCACCGCGGGCGGGGCCGGCGCTCGCTCGCCAGCGTGCTCACCGGCGACCGGCGCTGCCGCATCGACGGCCGCGGGCGCCAGGGCTGCCACCGCGGCGGCGAGCGTGGGCGCGGGCGCTGCCTGTGGCAGCGGCTCCACAACGGGCGTCGCCGGCTGGCTGGTGACGGCGGGATGGGGCGACTCCTTGCCCGCCTCGGGACGCGACATCCATTTCTGCGCGCCGAAGAAGATCGCCACCAGCAGCGCCGCCGTCCCGATCAGCATGATCGGCCCGCGATGCCGCGAGGGCAGCGCCAGCTCGTCCAGCGCCTCGGACGGGCTGACCGCATCCCCGTCCTTCATCCATTTGGTGGCCGACGCCGAAAAGGGCGGCTCGATCACGGACAGCCGCGCCGGCAGCGGCTCGGCCGCCGCGAGAAGAGCCTGCACGGCTTCCTCATCGACCAGCGGTGGCGGCTCGGTCGGGTCCTCCGTGGCCGGCCCGATCCCGGGTTCGGTCGACCGACTGGCGGCAGACGGTTTCTCGTCGGTGGTTTCGATGGGCCCTTCGGGCGTGTCGCTCTCCGCCGCGGGCGCCGCGGTCGGAACACCGCCGGCGGCAAGCAGGGTGCGACGAACACCGCTGGGCGAATCGGCAAAGGGGATCACCACCGCCGATTCGTCCTCGCGCCGATCAGGAATGGCGCTGCTGGAGGGCGCCGGCCGCAGGGTCTGGGCCAGCATCGGATCTTCGGAGCGCAGCATCGGGTCGTCGGGGGTTTCGTCGACGCCTTCTTCGGGGCCTGGGCGCTCATCGTCGTTCGAGTCGTCCTCGGATAGGACCTTTTGAACCAGCGTTTGCTCGGCGACATCGCTCGGCGGCTCGGCACCGACCGCAGGCTCTGCCGCCGCCGCCGTGGCGAAACCGTCGCTGTCCGGCGGAGGAACGAGATCGATGGGCGTGTCGTGGCGAGCCGCCTCCGGGGACGCGCTCTCCAGCGGCTCCATGGGGCCCGTCCGTCGACGGTGAATGTCTCCGTCGTGCGCGGAGGCCTCGGCCTCGTCCGCTGCCGCGGGTGGCCGGAACGGCCCGGCTGCCTCGGTCAGCCAGCCCTCGGCCGCCGGCTCGGCCGAAGCGGTCGGCTCCGCCGGCGCTTGCACGTCGCGAATGATGCCTTCCGCGTACAGCTTGCCGGCCAGGCTCAGCGCCTCGCCGTCGCCGATGCCACCGTCATCGACGACGTTCAGCAACGTGCGGGTCCCATCAAAGAGGCGCAGAAGCCCGTTCACCTCGTCCGGGATCTCCGCCAGGCGCTCGGCCAGCACGCGATAATCGACCTCGAACACGGTCTGCAGCGACGGAAGATCTTTCAGCAGGCGCTGCCACTCATCGAGGCGACGCATCCCTTCCATGACCAGGGCGGTGGGCGGCAGGCCGATGGCGTCCTTGCGTCGAATGCTCTTCGGTTCGATCCGGTAGGTCCCTTGCGACCAGGAGAAAAGCCGGAACATTGCCTCGCGTCCCGACAGCCGGCCGGCTTCCGCGTCGACCACGGCGCCCTGACGAAAATAGATCTCGCCGCTGCCGCTCTGCGGACTGTGCAGATGGATGACGCCGGAACGATTGTGCCCTTGCAACGTCTGAATGAGATCGACCACCGAGACATCCGCCAGGGTGCCGGAGAATCCCTTGTCCCCCGCCGCGTCGGTCTCCATCCGTCGCCGATTCTGTCGTTGCAGCAGCAACGATACCCGCCCGACGACGTCCTTGACGAAGACGGGCTTGCCCACGAAATCCTCGGCGCCGATCTCGATGCCGCGAATCCGGTTGGCCGCCGTCGGATCCCCCATCAACATGAAAGGCACGTTCGAGCGATCCGGCTGCGCCTTCATGCGGCGGCAAAACTCGAAGCCGTCGACGCCCGCCAACGCGGTCGCGGCGATGACCAGGCCAGGAACATTTTTTTCCAGCCACGCGCTGGCCGTCGATGCGTCGGCAGCCACCTGCACCTCGAACCCCTCGCTGCGCAGGCTGACCTCGAGAATCCGAAGGCTCTTCGGATCCTCGTCGACGACCAAGACGCTGTTGGGCGCGGGATTTTCGGTTCGCGGTTCCATGGCGTTCGCCGAGGGGACGGCGGCCCTCAGGACAGTGGGAAAGTATATAGGCATTGCGGCGTAACCACCGCCGCTTTGTCGCCAATCGAAGGCAGCCAGTTGCGCGCCAATCGCCACTAGAACAAAATGAAAATAGCAATTAGGTGAGCGAGCGGTTCAACGGTGCAGAGCAGGCAGACGCTCCTCCAGAATCTCCCGCAGTGGCTGCACCTCCGGAGGCGCTTCCTTCAACGCCGCCGCGACATAGCGCAGGCTGGTGGGAACCCAGCGCAGGAAATTGGGATTCTTCCGGACGCGATCAATGTAGATGAACCGGCCCGTGTCCTTGAGCTTGCGCTGCAGGGACTGCAGGACGAAGAGGCGTCTAAATTCGTCGCCAGGGCGACCAATCTGTTCGCTGAACCACGCCACATGGGAGTCCACTTCGGCGGGAGGCAGCTCTACATACGAATCGCGAAGCAAGGCGACCAGGTCATAGGCCTGCGATCCCAGCAGCGCGTCCTGAAAGTCGATGATGCGAATAGATGGTCGGTCGGCGTCTTCGACCAGCATCAGATTCCGGCTCTGGAAGTCTCGGTGGACCAGCACCGGGGGACTGCCGGCCAGGGTCGTCGCGATCCAGTCAAAAACCTCCCCGACGGTCCGGGACTCGGTGGCGGACAGCGACACGCCGGCGTCCGCCTCCAGATACCACTCTCGAAAGTGATCCAGTTCCCAGCGCAGCAGGTCGCGGTCAAAGCGCCGTCCAAAAGCCACGCATTGACCGTCTGGCCGATCGCGGCCCAGGCGCTGAATGGCCACGATGTACGCCATCGCCTGCCGATAGCGCGCCTGTCGGGCGGCAGCAGAGTCCTCCTTCACGGCCATTTCGAAGGTTCGATCGCCCAGATCCTCCAGGGCGATCAAGCCGAGAGAGACGTCGTGGCGATAGACGCGCGGTACCGGCAGGCCGCCGGCCGCGAGGTAGCGCTGGACATTGAGGAAGGGCAGTTCCGGCGGCGGTCCCTGGCTGGTCCCTTCGTCCGATTTCAGAGGATCGTCGGGCAGCTCCATGATCACGACGCTGGTAGGAGTCCCCCCCGGCACCGAAACTCGGTGATATCGGCGGCTGGAAGCGTCTCCAACCAGGGTCGTGACGGTGGCATGGTCACCGCCGGCGAACGATTTCACGAATCGAACCAATACGTCAGAAAGCGCAGGCTCCGCCAGCATTGGCCGCGATGATACTGTTCCGCGGATGGAGGGTGAAGAGCAAGAACGCCTCCGCCAGCTGGCGCAACAGTGGAAGCGGCCCCTGGGGCCCGCCGTCGAGGCGTTGCTCTTGCAGTACGGCAGGCTCCTCCTCGAATGGAGCGCTCGAATCAATTTGACCGGGGCGAAATCCCTGCTGGACCTAGTCGACGACCACTACCCCGACGCTTTCGCCCTGGCAGATGAAATTGAGAGGAATGGGTCGTCGTCGGTGTTGGATGCCGGCAGCGGCGGGGGCCTGCCAGCCTTGCCGACGGCTCTTCTGGTTCCGGCGAGCCGATTTGTCTTGGTAGAACCGATCCATAAGAAGGTCGCTTTCTTGCGGACGGCGGTCAGGGCTCTGGGTCTGACGGAACGGGCGGCCATCTGTGCCAGCCGCGTGGAGGATCAGGCCGTAACCGCCAGTGGGCCTTTTGACTTGGCGGTTTCCCGAGCCACCTTCCACCCAATTGATTGGCTTCCCCGCGGGCTGCTTCTGGTCAGGCCGGGGGGATGGGTCATTGCGCTCACCACGGAAAGGACACTGGCGGCACCGGCCGGCCTGCGCCTCTGCGAAAGCATCGGCTATGCAGAGGGCGATCGGTGGCTTCTCTCCTTTCAACGTTCCACGTGAAACATTTGTGTGGCGCGGTCATGTCTGTTCCACGTGAAACCTCAGCGGTGTAGAAAATCCGGGTGTCTCCTTTTCTCCAGGACCTTGCCTCCGAACTGGCGAAACTAGAACGCGCCCAGCGCCTGCGGGCGAACCCTGCGCTGGCCGGGTCGGACCGCATTCACTTCACCCGCGACGGAGCACCGCTCCTCGCTTTCGCCTCCAATGACTATCTCGGGCTGGCCAGCCACCCCGCCCTCTGCCAGGCAGCCGTTTCCTCCTGCCGGGACGGCTTCGGCGCTGCCGCCGCGCGCCTTGTCACCGGTGACTTTCCAGCGCATCGCCTGCTCGAGGAGGCACTGGCCACCTTCCTCGGCCTACCGGACTGCTTGCTGTTCCCCACCGGTTATCAGGCGAACCTGGCAGTGATGACCACCCTGGCCGGACCCGATGATCTCATCGTTTCCGACCAGGCCAATCACGCCAGCATCATCGACGGATGTCGTCTCTCCCGCGCCCAGATCAAAATTTATCCCCACGGCGATTCAGCAGCCGCCCGGGCCGCCCTCCGTTCCCCCGGAGTCTTCCGCCGCCGGGTCCTGGTCACCGAATCTCTTTTCAGCATGGACGGCGACGTTGCCCCCCTGGCCGACCTATCGACCGCCGCCTCCGAATCGGGCGCCGTTTTCGTGGTCGACGAGGCGCACGCCCTGGGTGTCCTCGGACCGGAAGGGCGCGGTGTCTGTCAAAATATCGGTGTCGCTCCCGACGTCACCGTCGGCACCCTGGGCAAAGCGTTCGGGGCGTTTGGGGGCTTCGTGGCCGGCGAATCACCACTTCGACAATTTCTCCTCAACCGCGCCCGCTCGTACATTTTCACCACCTCTCTGCCTCCCCCCGTCGCCGCCGCCGCGGCGGCCGGCGTCCTTCTGGCCGGTGGCCCCGAAGGCGAGCGCCGACGTCAGCGACTGAACATCAACCGCGCCCTTCTTCAAGAGCGTCTCCGTTCCAGCCACCTGTCGCCCGGAGCCGACATGCCCGGCCCGATCTTCCCGGTGCTCCTGGGCGCAGATGCCCGGGCCCTGGCGGTCTCCCGCGCCTTGGCCCAGCGAGGAATCTTGGCGCCCGCCATTCGTCCGCCCACCGTCCCCGAAGGTGCTGCCCGCCTGCGCATCACCCTCTCCGCCGCTCACACCGCCGAGGAGATCAACCGTCTCGCCGATGCCCTCCAGGACCTCGCCGCTTGACCACCCTACCCGACCATCCCGCCATCCACCTCGCACCCGGCCTCTTCATCACCGGCACCGATACCGGTGTCGGCAAGACCGCGGTCGGTTGCGCGCTTCTCCGCCTCGCTGCCCGCGTCGGCCGACCATGGGTCCCTTTCAAGCCCGTCGAGACCGGCTGTCTCCCTGAGGCCGAGGACGCCCATTCTCTCTGGAAAGCAGCCCGCCCCGCCTTCCCCCGCGAGCAGGCGGTCCTTTACAGCTTCCCCTTACCCGCTGCGCCCGCGGTGGCAGCAGCCGCCGCCGGAACCTCGATCGACATCGACGCCATCCTCGCCCGCGCCGTCCAGTTGCGTGCTGTCGGCCAGGGAATTCTCGTCGAAGGTGCCGGCGGCTTGCTGGTTCCCTATCGAGAGACCTTCACTGCCGCGGACCTGGCCGCCCGGTTCGATCTCCCCATCCTGGTCGTGGCCCGCGCCGCCCTCGGCACCATCAACCACACCGCCCTGACCGTCAGCGAAATACGTCGACGGTCACTGCCGCTGGCCGGCCTGGTCCTGGTCGAAACGGTTCCCGGCAGCGACCAACCGGCGCTGGACCACGCCCGCCAGATCGCTGCGCTGACCGGGATCGCCCCCCTCGGCCGTCTGCCGTTCGTCCCAGGTCTTGATCCCGATCGCCTAGCCGACGCCCTGTCCGCTGTTCTGCGACCGGCTGACCTGGAGCGCCTGCTGGCCGGGCGGCCTCTACAGCTCTGACGAGGATGAGGACGAGCGGGTCTTCGGAAAAATAACCACGCGCCGAAAAAGTCCCTCGCCCTCCGATTCGGTGGTCACCTCAGGGTGCTCCTTCAAGGCGACATGAATGATGCGCCGGTCGTGGGGACTCATCGGTTCGACCGGAACCGGACGCCCACTCTTGACGGCCTTCTCGGCCAGGCGGCGAGCCAGATCCATCAAGGAATCCTCGCGACGCCCCCGGTACCCTTCGGCGTCAACGACGATTCCCGGGCCGTCTCCCGGCTTCTTGCTGACGATCCGGTTGATCAGGTACTGAAGCGCGTCCAGCGTCGCGCCCTTCTTGCCGATCACCAACCCCGATTCCTGGCCGTGCGCATCCAGAATGACGCGCTCGCCGTCGTCAAAGGCGCTGACCTCTGCGTCGATCCCCATCCGCTCTAGAATCTCGCGCAGGATGCGGGCGGCGTTCTCTCGCTTGTCGGCCAGCACATTCGTTTCGGACATCGTGATCTCCCCATTTTCGGACGTCCCGACGCTGCAACGTCGGACGCCGCTGCTCAGAACGTAAAACTGGCGATCGGCACCGGAAGCGCGGGCGGCACCTTGCTCTCCGCTGAGGCCTCGGCCACTGCAGGGGTCGCCGTCTCTTTCACCACGCCGGTCGGCGCCTTCGCGCGCGAATGAGCCCCTTCGTCGCGATTAGATTTAGTGTTTTCAGTTACGTCTCCCTTGTGGTTAGTAACCGCCGCAGCACGCGTTCCGCCGCCCTCAGCCCGACGGCTGGGGGCCTTTCGGTCTCGTTTCGTCGTGTTTGGCCTGCGGGTCCCCGACGCCATTAACGGCCAAAACTACTGTCTACGCGCCGTCTCTGTCAACAGAACTCCCTTGAAAATCGCGACCCTGCCACCTACCCTCAATGCCTCGACTGTCATTTTTGCTCAGCTCCCCAGTTTGCCTGCTGGAACACGAATGGATATCACCGTCTCTGCTGCCGATGCGCTCGGCGAGGTCGTCCCGCTTCTGGGCATTGTTTGCCACGAGGACACGCTGGCCGAGGACGCAAATATTTCGGCGGCGGACACCGCCCTCGCTGGCAACCTCCGGCGCGCGATCGTCGACGAACGATTCCGCGCCCGCGCGGGCCAGAGCCTGATCATTCACTGCCAGGGAAGACTTCCCGCCGAGCGCCTCTTGCTGATCGGTGGCGGCCCCCGCGCTGGATTCGCCGCCGCGGATTTGCGCCCAGCCGCCGGCCGCGCCTCCCGCGCCGCCGCGTCGGTGGGCGCCGCCAGGTTCGGGCTCCTCTACTCTCGCGGAAACGAAACGCGCAATTCCTCCGCGCCCGACGCGAGCGCCATCGCCGAGCTGCACTGCCTCGCCGAAGGCGCCTTGCTCGGCTCCTATCGCTTCGACAAATACCTCAGCGGCGACAAACGACCGGCCACCCCACCGGCCTCGGCCGTGATTTTTTCGCGCGCCAGCGACGGCGCCGCCGCGAACCGCGCCGTTTCGCAAGCGCAGGAAACCGCCCGGGCCGTGGCCATGGCGCGCGATCTGGTCAACGAACCAGCCGGATTTCTCACGCCGACCCGCCTCGCCGACACCGCCCGCGCGCTGGCCGGTGCAGACGGCCTGGAGTTGATCGTCCTCGGTCCCACGGAGTGTCGACAGCGCGGAATGGGCCTTTTTCTCGCTGTTTCGCAGGGCAGCGACGAAGAACCACGCTTCATTCACCTGGCGTGGAAGCCGGCCGGCGCCCGCAAACGGGTCGTGCTGGTCGGCAAGGGCGTCACTTTCGATTCGGGCGGGCTGTCTCTCAAGACAAACGAGGGAATGCTGGACATGAAGGTCGACATGGCCGGCGCCGCCGCCGTGATCAGCGCCATCAGCGCCATCGCCCGGGAAAAGATCCCCGTCGAGGTTCACGCCCTGGCCGCCTGCACGGAGAACATGCCCTCTGGACGTTCTTACAAGCTCGGGGATGTCCTGCGCTCGATGGCGGGAAAGACCATCGAGATCAACAACACCGACGCCGAAGGCCGTCTCACGTTGGCCGACGCGCTGACGTACGGACTAGCCTTGAAACCGGACATGGTCTTCGATTTCGCCACGCTGACCGGAGCCTGCGTGGTGGCGCTGGGTCCCCACACCGCCGGCGTGATGAGCAACAACGATGCACTGTCGGCACAGTGGCTGGGTGCGGCGCGCGCCGCCGGCGAAGAGATGTGGCCCCTGCCCCTGCCCGGTCGATTGACCGACCAGCTAAAGTCCGAGATCGCCGACATGAAGAACACCGGCGAGCGCTGGGGCGGCGCCTTGACCGCTGGCCACTTTCTCAAGGAGTTCGTCGGCGAGACGCCCTGGGTGCACGTCGACATCGCCGGACCGGCCAGCACCGACAAGGAGTTCGGTCACATCGGCAAAGGCGCCACCGGCTTCGCCGTGGCCTCAATCCTGCGATTTATTCGCGATCTGGCCGCCGGGAGCACCTCTTGAGGATTGAACATTTTGATCCTCGCGAAGGCGATATTTTCCGGGCCAATGGGGTCATTGTCGTTGAATAGGTGCGAATCGCGTGATAGAGTTCGCGTGCCTTGAAAACCGTCATCAATAAGGAGCAACGGTAATTATGGAGCCGACTTTCCGAGTGGGAGATCTGGCCGTGTATCCGGCCCATGGGGTAGCGCAGATTGTCGGTATCGAGACGCGGGAAATCTCTTCTAACAAGCAAACCTTCTACATCCTCAAGATTCTCGAGAACGGGATGAAGATCATGATCCCGACGCGCAACGCAGGCGCTGTCGGGTTGCGTGAGTTGATTCGCGCCGACGAGGTCGATGAAGTCTTCGAGATCCTGAAGAGCCGAGAAGTGGCCGTCGAAGGACAGACCTGGAATCGCCGCTATCGCGAGTACATGGAGAAGATCAAGACGGGATCTGTGTTTGAGATTGCGGAGGTGCTTCGTGACCTGCAGCGACTCAAGGGCGACAAAGAACTGTCGTTCGGCGAGCGCAAGATGCTGGATACGGCACGCACGCTGCTCATCAAAGAGATCGCCGTCGCGACCAAATCCAAAGAAGTGAAGATCGAGGAAAAGCTCGATCGGATCTTCGCCTGTTAAATCAGCACAACTGATCTAACACTGCCGCCCGGCTGGGTCCTCCCGCCGGGCGTTTTCATTTTCTCCCACGCTTCGCGCAGGAGAGGGAGAAGAGGGCCGGGGAGGGGAGGGCGAGCGCGTTTATATCGGCGCCAGAGCGAGCGCAGGCGAGCGCGTTTATCGACGGGAGCGCGGGCTCTGCCCGCGCGGCTCACCTTGCGAGAAGCGCCGGGGAGTGGCCGGTGGGCCAGCAGGCCCCTTCCACCCAGCGAGCGCGCGCTCAGACGTCCAGATTGCGAACGTTCAGGGCGTTTGTCTCGATGAAGGCGCGACGCGGTTCGACCAGGTCGCCCATCAGCGTCGAGAACAGCCGGTCAGCCTCGTAGGCGTCTTCCACGCGGACCTGCAAGAGCGTGCGGCGGGCCGGATCCATCGTGGTCTCCCAAAGCTGCTCCGGGTTCATCTCGCCCAGGCCCTTGTAACGCTGGATCTGCAGCCCTTTCTTGCCCAACTCGTTCACCCTGTCGACCAGCTCTTCCAGGCGCTGAAATTCGATGCGGTCGCTGCCGTTCTCCAGCACGTACGGCGGCTCGCCCAGAATCGCCAGCTTGGCGTAGATCGCCGTCAGGTCGGCAAACTCGGGTGAGTCCATGAACTCGAAATCGATGGTGGTCGGCTTGCGAACGCCGGCGGCCTTGGCCGGGGCCACGATCTTGAACCCGCCGTGCTCCGTGTCGGGCGCCACTTTCAAGACCGCATCGGACAGCTCGGGCGCGAACTTGTCGAAGTATTGCTGCAGGCGGGCCAGGGCCCTGGCCACCACCATCTGGTCGCGCAGATCGCCTTTGGCCAGATGGGCCGCCTTGACGATGGCGTCGACGATGCGAGCGTCGCACTTGCGGTCGATGACGCTCAAGAGCCGCTTGTACTTGCCAGCGTCGCGGGCCAGCTCGCGCAGCTCGGCGCCGACCAGGGGAGGGCCACCCGCCGCACGCAAGAGCTTCAGGTTCTCGGCGGCGCTATCGAGGAGGTAGTCCTCCAGCGCCTGCTCGTTCTTGAGGTACAGCTCTTTCTTGGCGCGTTTGACCCGGTAAAGCGGCGGCTGCGCGATGTACAGGTAGCCGCGGTCGACGACCTCGGCGAAGTGCCGGTAGAAGAACGTCAGCAGCAGCGTCCTGATATGGCTGCCGTCGACGTCGGCGTCCGTCATGATGATGATGCGGTGGTAGCGGATCTTGTCGACGTTCTTCTCGTCGGCGACCCCACAGCCCAGCGCCGTTATGAGCGTCACGATCTCCTGTGACGACAGCATCTTCTCCAGGCGCGCCTTCTCGACGTTGAGGATCTTGCCGCGCAGCGGGAGGATCGCCTGGTCCTTGCGGTTACGGCCCTGCTTGGCGGA
>DATLVT010001001.1:0-2983 GCA_035577105.1 Polyangia bacterium | reverse complement strand
GGCCTGGATGGCCACCTCGAACTGCTGCTGGGGGATCAGCTCCTTCATCTTGACGCACAGGTCCCGGCCTTTGTTATACGACCCTTCGCGGTGAACGATCAGCGAAAGCGAGTCGACCCGATCGCCGTTCACCATCAGATCCATGCGCACCAGGTCGGCCGCCCGGTAATCCTTGGGCTCGTAGTCCAGCGACGCATAGCCGCGCGACACTGATTTCAATCGGTCGTAAAAACCAAAGACCATCTCCGTCAGCGGCAGATCGTAGCGGATGATCACCCGCTTTTCCCCGGCGTAGGTCAGGCCAGTCTGCGTGCCGCGCTTCTCCTCGCATAGCTTCAGGATGCCGCCCACGTACTCGGGCGGGGTGTGGATGGTGACGGCGATGATCGGCTCCTCGATGCGCTCGATGTTGCCTTCGCTGGGAAATTTCGCCGGGTTATCCAGCTCGAAGGTCGAACCGTCCCGTTCCACCACGCGAAAACGCACGGTGGGCGCCGTGGTGATGAGGTCCAGGTTGTACTCGCGCTCCAGCCGCTCCTGTACGATCTCCATGTGCAGCAGGCCCAGGAACCCGCAGCGAAATCCAAATCCCAGCGCCGCCGACGTCTCCGGCTCGCGCGAGAACGACGCGTCGTTGAGGCGCAGCTTGTCCAGCGCGTCGCGCAGGTCCTCGTACTTGGCGGTGTCCGTCGGAAAGATGCCGGCGAAGACCATGGGCTTGGCCGGCTGGAACCCCGGCAGCGGTTGCACCATCACGGTGCCGGACGTGGTGATGGTATCGCCCACGCGCGCGTCGCCGACCTCCTTGATGGCCGCCGTGAAGAACCCCACCTCGCCGGGACCGAGGTCGGCCACCTCGCGCGGGAACGGGGTGAAGACCCCCAGCGCCTGGATCTCGTACTCGCGCTGAGCGGCGATGAAACGCACCTTCTGCTTGGGCCGCATGATGCCGTCGATGACCCGCACCAGGATCACCACGCCGCGATAGGTGTCGTACCAGCTGTCCAGCAACAGCACGCGCAAGGGCGCGTCGGCATCGCCCTTGGGCGGCGGCACGATGGCCACCACCGCCTCGAGGATCTCGTGAATCCCCTTCCCTTCCTTGGCCGACGCCAGGATGGCGCCCGAGGCGTCGATGCCGACGACCTCTTCGATCTGCCGCCGGACGTTCTCGGGATCGGCGGCCGGCAGGTCGATCTTGTTGATCACCGGGACGATCGCCAGGTTCAGGTTCACCGCCAGATAGACATTGGCCAGCGTCTGCGCCTCGACCCCCTGGGAGGCGTCGACCACCAGCACGGCGCCTTCGCACGCCGCCAGCGAGCGCGACACTTCATAGTGAAAGTCGACGTGCCCGGGCGTGTCGATCAGGTTCAGCTCATAGGTCTTGCCGTCGTTGGCTTCGTAGTTGAGACGCGTGGTGGCCGCCTTGATGGTGATCCCGCGCTCGCGTTCCAGGTCCATGCTGTCCATTATCTGGGCCTTGCGCTCGCGATCGGTGACCGCGCCGGTCGCATCAAGCAGCCGGTCTGCCAGCGTCGACTTGCCGTGATCGATGTGGGCGATGATGGAAAAATTTCGGATCAGGTGGGTCGGTGTTGGCATGAAGATAAAACTCGCGCGGCAAGCGCGAACGTCCTTGGTGTTGGCTGTGCGCTCGAAGGATTCGGAGGATGAACGGATGGCTGCGGCAGCCGACTACCGTGCGGGAACGTCGAGTGTGAGCTGACCAGGCAGGTGGTGCTTTTGTTTTTCCAGGATCATGTCGATCCCTTGCCGGATGTACTCCGCCACCGGGACCTTGGTCTTGTCGTGGAGCTGCTTGAGGCGCTGGTTCTGTTCGGGCGTGATGTAGATGGTCGTGGAAATCTTGTTCCGGGCCATGAAGTGACAATGCATGACCATATATGGGCCGTCAAACTGAACATACTTGATGGGAATGGTCTTTGGACCTAGGGTATTTGGCCATGCTGCCCACCACGCTGCGCCAGCCTCGGTTTTTTTCTCGACGTTTCGCACCCTTCACGATGAAAACCACGGCCGCCGCGGCGGCCGTCCTGGGCCTGGGCCTCACCGCCCTGACCGGCTGCGGCAGCACGCCCCGCAAGGACGACAACGGCCTGGCCGCCAATTCAAACGTGCCGGCCGCCCCCAGCGTCGACCGCAGCAAGTGCAGCGACAAGGGCAAGCAGGTGATCACCTCGGACACCAATCAGGACAAGCAGCCCGACGTCTGGAAATTCTTCGCGACCGGTACTGATTCGGCCGGACAGGCGGTCTCGGTCCTGTCGTGCAAGCAGGTCGACCTGAACCACGACGGCAAGGTCGACATCGTTTACTACTATGACGCCTCCGGCGCCCAGACCACGCTGGAAGAGTTCGACCTGGATTTCGACGGCAAGTTCGACCTGACCGTCTATTACGTCAACGGCAAGAAGGTTCGCGAAGAGCTGGACACCAACTACGACCAGCGCGCCGATCTGTGGAAGTACTACGAGGACGAAAAACTGGTGCGCATCGAACGCGACACCAACTATGACGGCAAGGTCGACGAGTGGCAGTACTACGAGGGCGGCAAGCTGGACCGCATCGGATACGACACGTCGGGGTCGGGTCGCGTCGACAAGTGGGATCGCGCGCCGGAAGGTGAAGAGCCAGGCGCCGAGGCGCCCGCCGCTGGTGGCGCTGCGCCGCCCGCGACAGGGTCAGGCACCGGCCCCGCCGCGCCCCCGTCGCTGAGCCCGCCACCGCCCACCTCGCCGCCGCCGGCCACGCCCGCCGCCAAGCCGACGACGCCGCCTGCCCCACCGAAGAAGTAGCCCGCCGGCTGCCGCCCGCGCCGTCCCTGCCTGGGCTGCGGACGTCTGCCGAGACGCCGCCTACTCGATCGTGCAGCGGCTGTTGTGTTCAGCCAGCGCCGCTTGCACGGCGGCGATGCGCTCGGTCTGCTTGAGCTTGCGCAAGACGATCCCGTACTGCTGCG
>DATLVT010001000.1:0-11412 GCA_035577105.1 Polyangia bacterium | reverse complement strand
CCGCATCCGTTGGCGCCGAAGAACATGGGATACGGATGATTGGGGTCATAGCCCGCGGGTAGCTCGATCGTGTAGTCACGGTCCAGAAAGGTCTCGCCGTTGGCGGCCGACTGAAAGTTCACGCCGCCCGTGGCAAACGGCGGCGCGATGCAGTCCGAAGGGCAATTCGGCACCGTGCAGGCCGCGCAGGTGGGGATCTTGATCCGGTGATTGGTGAAGGAGGTGGCCACGGCGCCCATCGGCATCTTGCCGCAGCCCGCGCTCTTCATGCCGGTGCGACCCTTGGCTGGCCAGCCCGCGCTGCCGTCGACGCTGGCCGCATCAGCGACGCTGGCGTCGACGACCGCCCCGCCGCTGCCCGCCGCGTCGCCGCCGCTTCCGGTTCCCCCCCCGCTGGCCGCGTCCAGGCCAGCCGAGTCAATCGAGCTGCCGCCGGCGCCGCCGCCCGTACCTGCCCCGCCGCTCCCCTGGCCGGCGCTTCCCCCGGATTGGCCGTTGCCCCCGGCGTCGTCGACAGCCTTGGTGTTGGCACAGGAGGCGGTGGCCAAGACAATCACAACTCCCAGGTTCAGAGAAAAACGTGTCACAGGTCTGTCCTCCGCGCGCTGCCGAGACGGCAGGTAATAGAGTTGACGATCTTCGCCACTGTGGCGAGCGTGTCTTTCAAAGAAATCCAGGTGTCGGGTCGGTGCTGGCGGTGAGATAGTAAAGCCTGCCGTCCTTGCTGGTGGCGTTGGCGGTGGACACCATGTACGCGCCGGAGTTGGCGTCGTAAGCGACGCCGGAGACCGCGGTGCCCGTCCCACCAAAGCGATAGGTCTGGATCAGCTTGGGAGCGCTGCCGTTCCAGCTCTGATCGATGACGTACAGAAATCCGTCGGTGGCGCCGATGACGATGACCCCGCTGCGATAGAGCGGCGCCGTCGCGAAGGCCTCTGACGACGAACCTGGCCGCCACGGGTAACCGGTCACCGCCGCGCCCGCCGCGCTGAGCACGTAGACGTGCCCGTCCTGATCGCCATAGTAGACGCGGGTCAGCACCGGATCGACGTAGTGACTCTTCACCTGGCAGACGCCGCCGCAGGAGGCGTGGTTGGTGGCGTCGTGATAGCTCCAGTTCTTGAAGGTGCCCCCGCTGGCGGCGAAGTTGACGTCGGGGTCCAGCGACCAGAAATAACCGTTGTCATCACCGGCATAAAGGACGTTCGACAGGACGGTGATGCGCCCGTTGACGGCGTTGCTGCTGCCGGGGTTCGAGTTGTCGGCCACGCCCGACTGGGCGGTGACGTCCAGCTTCTCGACGTGGCCGGCCAGGCCCAGGAACGCGTTGGTGTGGCCGGTGGTGCCGCTGGTCCACAGGGCCGGGGCGGTGTTGCTGGTGGTGAAGTTCGTGGCCAGCGGCGAGCCGGTGGGTTGGCGGGTGGTGCTGGTCTTGCTGACCGTCCACAGCTTGTAGGCGGCGCCGATGTTGCCGCTGAAGTAAATGTTGTTGGTGTCCATGGCCAGCGGCGTGTCGATCGTGCACCCGCAGTCGAACGGATTGTTGGTCCCGTTCCACGGCGAGGCGGTGTCGGACGCCAGCGTGGCGCCGCCCGGCGTGTCGATCAGGCGATAGACCTTGCCGTTCGTCGTGGCCACGTAGACATAGTGCACGCCCCCGACGGTGTCCCAGCGCGGGGCGCCGATGAGATCGACGCCGGCGGGAGTCTCCCAGTAATAGCTGACGTCGCCGGCGACAGAGCGGGCGTAGACGCGATCGGCAGTGCCGCTGGCGTCGTGGTACTCGACGTACGTCGAGTAATAGGTGAACGAGCTCCAGTCAAAGGCGGCGGTCGGGAATCCTTCGATGCTGCCGCTGGCGTCGGCCTGGGCGCTCCGGATCCATTGAATGACCGCGCCGTTGCTGGCCGGGGTATCGCCCGCGCCGTCGGGCGTGGTGTTGTTGTCGTCGTCGCTGTCATAGGCCTCGCAGGCCGTCTTGTCGGAGGCGCAGGTGGAATTGCCGAACACGATGCGGGTCTCGCCGTCGGCGGTGCCGTTGCCGGTCAGCTTGACGTTGTTGGCGACGCTGGCGGGCACCCCGCCGTCGAACGTGCAGCCGTTCGAGGCCAGATACAGCGACGGGGCGTAGATCTGCAGGTTGTAGTTGCCGGCGGCGGTGCCGGCGCCGCTGGAAAAGGCGATGTTGTCAAAGCGGGTGAACGTGGTCGAGGCGCTGTGGTTGACGTTGATGTTCATCCCGTTGGCGTTGGTGTTCTGTACCTTCAACCCGGTGATGTTCAGCGTGGGGTCAGCGGCGGCCGTCGAGCCGATGCTGAACGTGTACGTGCCGGACACGCTCTGGATGGTGGCGGTGGCGCTGCTGGCGTTGAGGGTGCCGTCCATGGTCAGCGTCTTGCCGCTGCCGATGGCGATCGTCCCGCCGGCCGTGGGCATGTTCACGGTTCCCGAATCGCTGACCGTCAACCCGCCCGACATCGTCTGGGTTGCCGAGCCGACCGTGTACGTGCCGCTGCTGCCCACGGAGACGACGTTGCTGCCTGACGAGGCGTTCATCGTGTAGCTGCTGGTGGACAGGGTGCCGCTGTCGACGGCCAGCTTGCCGCTGGCGCTGCTGTTGGCCCCCAGCGTGACGGTGGCGCCGCCGCCCGTGCCCGCATAGCGGCCGCTGGCCAGGTTGCTGACCTGGGCGGCCGACAGCGCGACGTTGTAGACCCGCACGTCGTCGAGCGATCCGTTGAGCAGTTCGGTGGCGCCCGCGCGGCTGCCGATGTAAGCCGCCGAATAGGTTCCCGCCGGCAGCGTCGTCGTCCCGGTGCCCGTCGATCCCCCGTCCACGTAAACCGTGTGCGTCACCCCGTCGAAGGTGTACGCCACGTGATGCCAGCCGCCGGTGCCGGGAGCGGTGGTCGCGGCCAGCTGCACGCCGCCTCCTTTCCAGGCGACCAGGCTGCCGGTCTTGACACCGAAGGTCGTGACGATGCTGACCCCGCCGCTGTCAAGCAACGTGAAGATGTCCTGGGTCCCCGCCGTCGAAGACAGGTTGACCCACGCGGTGATCGACTTCGCCGACAGCGAGTCCGGAATCGAGGTGTAGCCCACGGTGGCGGAGGAACTGCTGCCGTCGAAGGTCAGCGCCGTGTGATTGTCGAAGGTGATTCCCGCCGGCACCGAATCGGTCCAGTCGGTCGACGTCAGCGTCCCGTCGTTGCCGGTTCCGGACGAGTCGCGGATCGTGGTCCCCTGACCTTCGTCGAATTTCCAGTAGCCCACCAGATTGGCTTCGTCGGGGGTCTCGACGCGAAGATTGTTGAAGGAGAAGGCGGTGCCCTGGGTGACGTCAGACGTGGTGTCGATGACCACCGTGCCGGTGCCGGCGGTGAACGTGCCGGAGGTCTTGTTCAGGTTGGATGCGTGAATGGCAAATGAGCCCGGCACCAGCGCGCCCGTCGTCATGGTCAGCGCGCCGTCGACCTTCAGCCAGTCCTCGAGGTTCCAGGTGCCGCCCGAGCCGTTCAAGGTCAGGTTATGAAAGGGCTGCCCGGCGCTGCGGACGACGTCAGTGCCGGTGCTGCTCAACGTGACGGTGCCGGTCCCGGCCAGAAAGCCGCCGCCATAGTTGTTCCAGCTGCCGCTGACCGTGAGGTTGCCCGAACCGGCGGAGAGCGTTCCCGACGACAGCACCAGATCGTTGGCGACGGTCGGCGAGCCGGTCATGGTCTGCGTCGCCAGGCCGGTCCCCGGCTGATTGCCGATGTAAAGGGAGTTGATCTCGTTCGCCGAGAGTGCCCGGTTGTAAATGCGCACGTCGTCGAGCTTGCCGCTGTAGCTGGGGCTGGAATTGAACGCACCAAGCTGCGCGTTGTTCGGCGTCAGGGTGTTCGGCGCGGTCGTGCTGGTACTCGGTGTGCCGGCGTCGAGATAGAGGTTGTGCGTCGTACCGTCAAACGTATAGGCGACGTGGTGCCAGCCGCCCGTCGCCGGAGGCGTCAACGTCACCAGGTTCGATGGTCCCCATTTCCAGACCGCCAGCGCGCCGCCGTTGATGCCGATCGAGGTCCCGCTCGACGACGAATTCCAAAGACAGATGATGTACGCATTTGCCGTGTTGTTCGCCAGGTTGATCCAGGCCGTGATGGACTGAGGGGCGTTGTTGGCCGGCAATGACGTCGTCCCCACTGTCACATAGCTCGACGTCCCGTTGAAGCTGAGGGCCGCGCTGTTGGTGAAATTGATGGCCGAGGCGAGACTGGACGTCAGCCACGATGTGCTGGTGGCCGTGCCATCGTTGGCGTAGCCCGACGAATCGCGAATGGTGGTGCCGGAGGCTTCGTCCAGCTTCCAGTAGCCGACCAATCCATCGTTGATAATCAAGTTGTTGAAAGGGGCGCTGCTGGTGGCGAAGGTCTGATCGCTGGTCGAGGCGAGCATCACCCGACCGGCATTGTGCGTGAACGTGCCGCCCGTCTTGTTGAAGGCGCCGCTGATCTTGAGAAGGCCGCTGGTCGAGGTGAAGGTCCCGCCCGAAAGGTTGAGGTTCCCCCCCACGCTGATCTGGCTATTTCCTCCGCTGAAGGTGCCGCTGCTCTGGGTGAAGGCGCCGCCCACGGTCACGGTCTGGCTCGCTGACTGCGTCACGGTCACCCCGACCGAGATGTTGATGGAGGCGACCGTGACCGAGGAGCCGATGGTGCAGGGGCTGGTGCTGCTGGAAAACAGCACGGCGTCGCCCGAGCCAGGGGCGCCCCCAACCCCCGAATTCCAGTTGGCCGATGTTCCGAAGAGCCCCCCCGATCCGCCTGTCCAGGTGTGGTTCGAGGCCTGGGCGGCTGGCAGGGCGGCCAGGGTCGCCGTCAGCAGGATGGCCACTGATGTTAGCCGATGCATGTGGCGCTGATTGTTCGGCGTTCGAGCGCTCTGTCGGTCATGGTGGCGAATCACGGCCAATCGGCGCTACCTCGGCAATGGGGGATGCCCGCTGCGCGACAGATCCGTGTGGCTACGACCCCCAGCGTCGTGGCGCCAAGAAAATGACTTCGGGGGCACGAGAATGAGCCCCCAGCGGGCATCCGATCGGTTAGCGAACTATTTCAACGAAGCGACCAGCGCAAGGAAGCGACCAGGTCGGTTCGCGCTGTCCGAGGAGGCGATTGGTCTGATGAAACTGCGTATCCAAGGCCGTTGGCCTCTGACCCTCTCGCTGGCCATGGCTGGTCTGGCCGCTTCATGCTCTGGCGCCATCAGCGGCAGCCCGCCTTCGGGCCCCGGGGGCTCCGGACCGGCGCCCTCCCCGACGCCGCCCGCTGGTGCCGCGCACGGCGACGTGGGGACGGTCGCCATCCGGCAGCTCACCATCGCCGAGTACAACAACACGGTCCGCGACCTGCTGGGCACCGCCTTGCACCCCGCCGACACCTTCGGAACCAGCGAGGCGGACGGCTTTGACACCATCGCCAGCGCCGGCGTCATCAATTCGCGCAAGGTGTCCGACTATTTCGACGCGGCGACGTCGCTGGCGGAGGACGTCTTCGCCAAGGACACCCTTCGAGGACGCATCGTCACCTGTCAGCCGGCCAGTCCGTCCGACACGGCCTGCGCCGAGTCCATCATCAAGGCGTTCGGTCTGCGCGCCTTCCGGCGGCCGCTGGAGACGACCGAGACCAGCGAGTTCGTCAGCCAGTATCAGAAGGCGCTGACCCAGACCGCCGATCACGCACAAGCGATCAAGCAAGTCGTGCGCATCATGCTGGTGGCGCCGCAGTTCATCTATCGGATCGAGATTGATCCCGATCCGAACAGCACGACCGTTCACGCCCTGGACGGGTACGAGCTGGCCTCCCGCCTTTCGTACACGATCTGGAGCAGCATGCCCGACGACCAGCTGCTGGCCGCCGCTGGGACGAACGAGCTGCTCATGCCGCAGGGGTTGCAAGCGCAGGTAGACCGGCTGCTGGCCGACCCGCGGTCATCGGCGCTGGTCGACAACTTTGCCGGGCAGTGGTTGGGCATGCGCCGCCTCAAGGATCACGTCGTCGACACCACCGTGTACCCGTTCTGGACGGATGCCCTCAAGGCGTCGATGCAGCAGGAGATGGGACGTTACTTCGACGATTTCTTGCACGGCACATTGACCTACGACCAGTTCCTCACCGCTGATTTCAACTATGTCGACGCGAACCTGGCCGGCGTCTACGGGGTTCCCGCGCCGGCGGCCGGACAGGGGCTGGTCAGGATCGAGAACAAGACCGATCACCGCGTCGGCTTCCTGGGGCTGGCCGGCCTGCTGACGTTCACCTCGCGGCCGGAGCGGTCGGCGCCCTCAATCAGGGGCCAGCTGGTGCTCGACGCCCTTCGATGCATCAAGCTGGAGCTGCCGCCGAACTTCACCCCGCCGCCGCTGGCCGAGCCGATGCCCGGACAGACGGTCCGTCAGCAGGTCGAAGCGCACGGCAGCATGCCGGCCTGCGCCCCTTGCCACTCCCTGCTCGATCCGGTGGGCCTCAGCCTGGAGCACTTTGACGGAAGTGGTCGTTACCGCGAGACCTATCCGGGGGGCGTACCGATCGACACCACCGGGGTCTTTCCCGGCGGCAAACCCTTCGACGGGCTGGAGGGACTGGCCGCGACGATCGCGGCCGACCCCAGCTTCGTCTCGTGCGCTGCCCAGAAGCTGTTCACCTTCGGCATCGGCCGGCCCATCGACGGGTCAGATCCCAGCGGGCCCTATCTCGCGCAGATCGTCGACGGCTGGCGGGCGAACGGCCTCACCTTGCGCAACCTGCTCAAGCAGCTGGCGACCAATGACACGTTCCGCTTTCGCCGGGGTCAGCCTTAGCCGTCGGGCGCCATCCATCTCCCGTGGAGTTGTAAATGAACAAGACCTTGTCCCGTCGAACCGTGCTGCGCGCGTCGGGTGTCGCGCTCGCGTTGCCCCCGCTGGCCTCCCTGCTACCGCGCGTGGCCCGCGCCGCGGGCGCTCCCGCCGCGCCCAGGCGATTCGTTCCCATGTACTTTCCCAACGGGGCCGGCCTCGAGTGGTGGGACATCAAGGGGACCGGCAAGGCCTGGCAGCCTGGCCCGTTGCTGCGCCCGCTGTTGCCCGTCAAGGCCAAGACGCTGGTGATCCGCAACATGGGCAATTACTCCTGGCGCCGCGATCTGCTGACCATGTCGCCGGCCTGGTACATGTCGACGCCGCGCGTGGATCTCGGCACGCTCATGCCCGCCGGCTCGTTCAACCTGCCGACGCACTCCCGCCAGCCGGGTGCCATGCTGGCCTGCGTGGACGGCGACGGCGTGCGCCGCGACATGGGCGTCGACATCACCACCTCTCCCATCAACGCGATCACCGCCGATCAGGTGATCGCGCAGAAGCTGGTCGGAAAGACGCCCATCAACAGCCTGCAGCTGGGCCTGCTCAACGGCTCCGGCGCGTTTGACGGACGGAACAGCGTCTTTTCCCAGAACATGTCCTGGTCGGACGCCAAGACCCCTATGGGCAAGGAGCTGAACCCGCAGAAGGTCTTCGACGCGCTGGTGGCCGGCGGCGCCGCCAGCACGACCTCGACGGCCAATCCCGACGCGGTGGCCGCCGCCGCCAAGCGAAAGGCCCTGGATCTCAGCGCACTCGATTCGTTGCGATCGAGTATCAGCACGGTGCAACGCCGCCTGTCGACGGCGGACCGCGCGCAGCTGGACCAGTTTCTCACCGGCGTCCGCGATCTCGAGCAGCGACTCTCGGACGTGACGCCGCCGACGATGTCCGCCGGGTGCAAACCCATTGACCGGCCAGCGGCGTCGACCGACGCCAACCAGAATCCAGTGGCCCGCATGCAGGTGATGAATGACCTGATCGTCATGGCATTGCAATGCGACGTCACCCGGGTGATCACCTACATGCTGGACAACAGTCGCTCCGAACTGGTCTACAGCCACGTCAAACGTTACGACTACACCAAGGACGTAGCGTCGACGGGGACCGCGGGCGGTTATCATCAAGCGCAGCACGCCGGCCTGCGCGACATCAACTTTGCGTCGATCACCAACTGGCAGGTGTCGGTGGCCGCCGATCTGGCTCAGAAGATGGACAAGATTTCCGAGGGCGACGGGACCTTGCTGGATCACAGCCTGCTGATGCTGTTCAGCGACATGCACCACGGCGACCACGCGGGGTTCGATCTCCCGATGATCCTGCTGGGGGGCGGCGGGACGTTTCGAAACGACGAGTGCGTCGTCTTGCCGGAGGACCCCATGATGGCGCGCCAGTACCGCGACCTTTACTTCACGATCATGAACCGGTTCTTCCAGCTGGGCATCACCAGCTTTGGCGACGACATGCGGAAGATCCCCAACGCGCTGATCAACGAGCTGCTGGTATGAGGCCCCTCATGGTTCACAGACTTGTTGCCGTGACCCTCACCGGCGCGTGCCTCTTCACGGCGTGCGCCAGCAGCTCGTCCGACGGCAACGCCACGGGCAGCGGCAGTGGAGGCGCCAGCGGCACCGGCGGTGCGTCCATGGCGACGGGCGGCACCAGCGGTGGTTCGGGCGGCGCCGGCCAGATCGACGGTACCGGAGGCGCCGGCGTCGGAACCGGCGGATCCAGTGACGGAACGGGCGGCGGCAGCGGTTCGGGCGGAAGCGTCGCCGACGGGTCCGTCGACATGACCACGACGACGGTTCCTGGAGAGGACACCCCACCCGCCCGGCCGCTGAACGTCACCGCGCCGCGCATGCGCTATTCCCACACCTTCCGCACCAAGGACGCCGATCCGGCCGTGTCGTTCAACGACAACACGGAGATCGCCGTCGTCGATACCCGCTCGGCAAAGATGGTCGGCAAGCTGGTGTTGCCGTTTGACGGCGTGGGCACCACCGCGGGCGGCATCGGCTCGGCCGGCAATTTCTGTGTGCCCAGAGGCTTTCACGTCCTGGGCATCGCGGCGTTCCAGAACTACGACATCCTGAAGAACGACGCGGCGTTTTACGGCGACGCCCGTCGAGAGGTCTTCGACGGCATCGAACACACGCACAAATACGACTTCGCCAACATTCACATGGTGCCGTCCGACGGCGTGGCCAAGCGCACCGAGATGGCCCTCAAGTACCTTCACAAGCTGTACCCGACCGAGGACTGGGGCTACTTCCTGAACAGCGACGGCACCGTGCGCTGGTCGGACGTGATCTTCACCGGCTTCTCACACGGCGCCAGCAACGCCCCCCGCTTCTCCATGATCGTGCGCGCCTCCCGCTCGGTGTCGTTCTCCGGTCCGCGAGAGAACACCTGCAACGCGTTCCCCGCGTGCGTCGGCTCGGCCGGGCTGATTTCCGCCGATTGGCTGGCCGAGAAGCCGGCCACGCCCACCGATCGGTTCTACACGCTGACCGGTACCGCTGATGACCAGTATCCGCAGCACCTGTACGCCATGAACAAGATCGGCTACACCGGCATGCCGGTCTCGATGGCGGTTGGGCCGCCCTATGGCGGCTCGCATCGGATCTTCGTCCAGGGAGGCGGTCACGCCTCGCCCTGCAACGAGACCACCTACAAGGCCGTGTGCAACTACCTGTTCGGGGTAGCGCCAGAAAACCTGAACGGAATTCCCTAGGGCAGGCTAGTCTACGGCGCTGCTGATCTCGCCTGCCCTCACCTTCGTGTTGTTGCTGTGGTCAGGCGCGGCGCCGGCAATCGCCCCAGCCGAGCCGGCGTCTGAGCGACTGACGGATCCGTCGGCCACACCCCAGGGTCGAGCGGCCGTCGAGATCGAATGGGACGCCCCGCCGGGGTGCCCCGACGCGGACAGCGTCAGGGACTACGCCGCGCGGTTGCTCGGACAACCGCTCGACACGCCACGGGCGCAGCAGGTGTCCGCCCGCGCCACGGTCCGTCGCAACGAAGCCGGCAACTGGGAGCTGAAACTTTCGCTGACGTCCAATCAACACGTCGCGGAGGAGACGCTGGTGGCCAGGCTGTGCAGCTCGCTTGCCGACGCCACCGGCCTCAAGGTGGCGCTGGCGACGGATCCAGAGGCGGCGACGCGCGCGATGGAGACGGCGCCCGGCGTGGCGGCGCCCCGACCAAGCGCGCCTCCGCCCCCCATTGAACCCGCGACGCCGCCGGCGGAGCCCGGCGCCCCCGCTCGCGTGCAGTTCGGTGTCCGGGCCGAGGGCACTGTTGATTTCCGGCTGCTCCCGGCGGTGGCGCCCGGGGCGGCGCTGACGGTCTGGCTGCAACGATCGATCTGGCGGGCCGAGCTGACGGGCCGCGCTTTCTGGGGTGGCGACGCCCGCTTTCAGCAACCGCCCGCCGTGGGCGCCCACCTGCAGCTCTTCGGCGGCGCCTCGCGCGGCTGCGCGGTCCTGCCGGCGCGGGCGGTGTCTTTTCCGCTCTGCCTCGGCCCGGAGTTCGGGTTCATGCGCGGGGAAGGATTCGGCGCCCAGCAGAACGGCACGTCGCACAGCCTCTGGGGCGCGGTCGTCGTCGGTCCGGCGCTGGAGGTGCCGGTGGCGGACGCCGTCTCACTATGGTTAGGGGCCGAGGGGGTCTTCTCGTTCCTGCGGCCGGGTTTCAACGTGCGCAACCTGGGGACGCTGTACACGGCGCCCCCTGTCTCGGCCCGGATCGGCGTCGGTTGCCAGGTTCGATTCGGTCGGTGAACGCGGCCCTACTGAGCGGCGCGCAGAACGACGGAGGTCGCCATCATGAAGTCACCAGCCGCACCGGCCCGCTCCGCGTAGAAGAGATCGAGCGGATATTCATGACCGACCGTCAAGGTCAGTGCCGTCAAGTCCAGCATCTTGGCCTCGGCGACGTGCTGGCCCGGTGCGCTGGCGGCCGCGATGAGGTTCCCGCCAATGAAGACATAGAGATCGTCATCCGAGCGAAACTTGAACACCCCCTGGCCGGCGTACGTGAACAGCGCGTGCAGCTCACCGGTGAACGCAAAGTTATGAACATCGCCCTCGTCGCCGAAGGCGGTCATGGCGGACGATCCGTCGTCAATCGGAAAGAAAAGGAGCCGCGGCGTTCCCGTCGCCATGTCCGGCGTTCCGGTTTGATGGCAGTCGTAGGTGAGGAGGCCGTCGCTGCTCGTGGTCAGGGTGATGGGGTACGAGACGGCGATGTTGGTGCCCGGGACGTCGTGATACCACTGGTCGAAATATTTTGTCCCGAAGGTCGGCACGTTGTTCGCCGGTATCTTGTACACGGGCTTGCCGTCGGTCCCCAGCGTGCCGGCGACGACGTCCAGCTCGCTGTTGCGCACCTGGGTGTTGTGAAAGGCCGGATTGGTCGTCGGGTCGCTGGCGTTGTACTTCTTGAAGTCCCGGATCAACATGCTGAGCGCGATCGAGTCCGGCAGGTAGACGCCGACCGTTCCCTGGGCAGCGGTGTTCGAACATCCAGCGCCGGTT
>DATLVT010000999.1:0-2941 GCA_035577105.1 Polyangia bacterium | reverse complement strand
GATTCTGGATAGTCGGCGACTTCGAAGGAGAATTCGAGGGATTCAACCTCCTGGCGTCCGGCCTCGATAGTGTTCCAGGGCCTCAACCCTTGTTTTCGTAAAGTGGGCTGCGGTATCTTGCTGCTCCCTTGGCAGCTCTCGAGTCGATAACCTGGACGGAAATCCCGACCGAGACCGCCGAGAAGGTGCTGTCGCGCGTCGCCGGTGCGAACTCGACCGACGTTCGTGAGGCGCTTGAGGTCCGGGGGTTCGTCGGCGGCCTGCCTTTCTACTTCAACTTGAAGCTCGTGCGATTGGAGGTCTCTTCAAAGACGGCCGGCCTGCGATTCCCCGACTGTTATGCGCTCTGGGACGAGGAGACGTCGGTGTTCGTCCTTGACGGGACCAGCGAGCCGGTGCACGAGGCCAACTCATCTGGCGAACTGCGCCTGACCGCTGAACACGCGGCGGAATATCTGCGGTTCTTCTGTTTCGCCGTTCGAGGACCCGAGGGTCCGTTTGTCCTGCTGGAAAGCCTGCCGCCGACGCAATCGCCTGTCAGGGTGACACTCGCCGACCACATTGATTCGATCGACGAACAAGGAACGGACGGGGACGGCAGTTACATTCTCGGCGCGACCGTTGCTTACCACGGGGGTCTGTTCGACGCGACGTTCGAGGTCGCGCCGAGTGGTGACGTCGAGATGACGAACGACGAGGCGATCGACGAAGAACTGCCTTCGGAGCTTTTGCCCGTGATGCCGCCGCTGACCGGGCCTCGCCAGGTCCGCAACTACATCTCCTCGACGAACAAGTCTGTCCTCCGGGTGCTGGTGGAGCTGCTTCTTGCCAAGGCGGTCCGCGCGCAATCCGGTCACCGGCTGATCGAGACCTTCAAGGTCTCGGTTGACGCCAGGCCGCCCCTCGAGCAATTCGCGGCGTTGCTGGTCAAGAGTTTTCCGGTCGTGGTCGTCGAGAGCGACTTGCCGTTCGTCGAGGAGACCATCGCGGAGATCGTTCTCGCCAACACGGAAGGGGCCGACAGGATCCGGCTTTGCAGGGCGATACCAAACGACGAGGAGACATCCGTATCGCTGAGACTCCCCGAGTCCGGACCGGCCCTGGTGTTGCTGCCCCTGCAGGTGCACCGGACTGTCGCGGGCGTGAACAGGCTGGCGTTCGACCTTTCAGTCAAGGACTTCGCCACAATCATCGTGTGCGAGCGCGCCGGTGAGCTGCCAGAGTGCCTTCGCCGCATCAATGACCTGACTCTCCGGTTGCCCCCCATCGATACGGAGATTTTCGAGGAGCTTTTCCGCCAGGTGTTTCAGTCCGACTTGCCCTCCGGCTGGCAAGAGGGGGGAACCCAATGGGTCAAGCACGTCCTGCAGACGGACTTTGAGCACCCGCGACGGATGCGGCTTGGCACTGACAAGGTCCTCCAGTACGTCCGCTCTCAGGTCCTGGAGCGTCTGAGTGCTGTCGACACGACTGGAAGTTTTGGTCTGGGCCAGCTGCATGGAATGAACGAAGCGCGAGGATTTGCGCAGGATCTGATCGCCGACATCCGCGACGCGACACGGGGCGATATTCCCTGGTCCCAGGTCGATTGTGGTGTGTTGCTGGCGGGACCGCCCGGCACCGGAAAGACGACGCTGGCCAAGGCCATCGCCAGGGACTGCGGCGTTCGATTCATATCGGTCAGCGCGGCCGGGTGGCAAGCCAGCGGCGATCACATCGGTCACCACCTGCGCGCCATCCGCAGCACGTTCTCGGAAGCGCGCAAGTACGCCCCGTCCATCCTGTTCATCGACGAGATCGACAGCATCGGAAGTCGCGAGCGGTTCAGTGGACAGAACGAGCAGTACCTCACCGAGATCGTCAACGCGGTACTGGAGCAGATCCAGGGCATCGATCCTGCCGCGCCGGTGTTTGTCATCGGCGCAACGAACAACGAGGAACGGGTGGATCCCGCCCTGCGGCGCGCCGGACGGCTCGACCGCGTGATCAGGATTTCGCGCCCCAACAGTCAGGCGCTGGCGGACATATTCGAGGTCTACATCAAGAAGCTTGGGCCGGCGGGCGTGATGGACAGCGCCATCGACACAAAGGCGCTGGGGGGGATCTCTCTGGGTTTCACCGGCGCCGACGTGGAACGCGTCGTGCGGGGCGCGGCACGTCGAGCACGGCGAGACAAGCGACCGATCGGTCAGCAGGATCTGCTGGCGGAGATCACCAACAAACCTCGCGACGCAAGCGACGTGATCCGACTCCGACCAGTCGAGATCGAGCGGACTGCGATGCACGAGGCCGGGCACGCGGTGGCGATGTATCTGAACGTCGCCCGGGGGGCAGGAATTGGCTTCGTCACCATCGTGCCGCGCGCCGACGGTTCCTTGGGCTTCGTGGCGCGAATCCCCGACGACCGCAAGAGTCTGACCAGGACAGAGTGCCTGGAGGAGCTCCAGATCTGCCTCGCCGGCCGGGCATCAGAGGAGATCGCGTTCGGCGAGGAGAACGTCAGCGGCGGCGCAAGCAACGACCTGAAGGTCGCCACCAGCCTGGCAATCCGGATGGTGACGACCCTGGGTCTGGGAGGCGATCGCCGGCTCCAGTGGTCGGAAAGACCCTCGTCGGGCGACTTCGATCAGGTCGAGAGGATCCTGGCCGACGCCTACGAATCGATCATGCGCAAGCTGAAGGACAACCGCGCCTCTGTCGTGGCGCTGAGCAAGGAACTCATCGCGCGCCAGGAACTGAGCGGCGACGAGGTGCGAAAGATACTTACCGTCTGATTCCGTCGTGCGATTCTCCCGAGAATTCCCCCTGGCGTAACCAGCGCGACCCCGGATCAGCGGGGACCTTTCCCCGGCCGATGACCAGGACCGTTCCGTTCGCGCTGGCGTCCTGAAACATCGGCACGTCTGCCTCGCTGTCGCCCGCTGCCAGCGAGAGGTGGCGC
>DATLVT010000998.1:0-4877 GCA_035577105.1 Polyangia bacterium | reverse complement strand
CCATTCTGGAAGCCGCCGGCAAGGACGCCCGCGCCCCGCAAGCGCTTCGCCAGCTGGCCGCCACCGCCGCCGGCGCCGGCAAGCTGCAGGCGCAGGTCACCGACGCCGATTTCGGTCTGTCGGCCTTTCGCGCTCTTCTGGCCGCCCGCAAATACAGCGAAGCCGCCGACGTGCTGGTGACGCAATTCGATCGTTTGCCCGCGCGAACCGTGGTCGCCTACCTGGCCGCCTGGCTGGAGAATCCCCCCGGCGCCTCGACGTCGCGCGTGTCGGCTGATGATCCTGATCTGAAACCCTGATCCCTATGTGTCGATATCCAGGCCAAGCAGCACGCGGCCGGTCAGCAGCGTCTGCGGCTTCTCCGGAATCGGGTGGTACTTGACGGCCTGGATGTCGCGGAACAGCCGCTCCAGCCCGGCGTCGCGATAGAACCCTGGGCCGCCCGCCACCTCCATGGCCTTCTCCACGGTCTTCACCGCCGCCGTGCCGAAGATGGTCCGTCGCGCCAGCAGGGCGGCCGTCGTGGCCGGCCCCGGCTTCTCGGTCAGCACCATCTGCACCAGGCTGGCGTGGGCAAGCTGCGCGGTGATCAGCTGGTTCTCCATCTCGCCGACCAGCACCGCCTGCAGCGGATCGTTCTTCTTGCGATCACCCAGCTTCAGCGCCAGATCGCGCGCCGCCTCCGCCGTGCCCAGATAGGCGGCGTTCAACACCGGCAGCGCCACCAGGCTGATGGTGTGCATGAAGGGATGCCACTTGCCCACCGGCCGCCGCAGGCCGGCCGCCGCCTCGGGAATGAACACGCCTTCCAGCTGGATGTCGTGCGACCCCGTGCCGCGCATTCCCAGCACCCGCCACGTATCCAGAATCTTCACCCCCTCCGCCTTCAGCGACACGGGCACGTTGATCACCGTCGGCCCGTCCTTGGGATCGTCGTAAATGCCGGTGGTCAGCAGCAGGTCCGCCGCCAGGCTGCCGCTGCCGAAGATCTTCTTGCCGGTGAGGCGAAAGCCGCCCTCCACCTTCTCCAGCTTGCCCGAGCCGTTCAGCCAGTCAGAGCCGCCCGACGTCGAGATCACCAGCTTCTCGCTGGCCACCCGTCGCAGCAGCGGCTCGGGGACCTTGTTGCCGGCGCGCCACATATAGGCCTGCGCCGCCACCGGGTGCGTGTGCATGGAGAACGCCAGCGCCGTGGCGCTGCAGTGGTGGGCCAGCTCGCGGATCATCCCGCACAGATCGGCGTGCGAGGCGCCGCCGCCGCCCAGCTCGGCGGGCACGCCCGCGCCGAACGCGCCGTGCTCCTTCAGCGCCGCATAGTTCTCGACGACAAAGCTGTCATCGTCGTCGTGGGAGGCGCATCGCTTGGAAAAATCCGCCCCCAGCCGCGTCATCAGTCCGATCCATTCGCTCGTCGTCGCCATGGTGACCTCCTCCCAAGTGGCTGAACCTTATTCCAGCGGCTCCACGGATGATACGGCCAATCAAGTGCGTGTCGCGTCGACGCGCGGGGGCTGACGGCCAGACGGCGCGTCATCGGCGCGGTCTGCATTCTCGTCATTGCTACCCGCGGGGCAGTTCAATACATTCTGTGCCCATGAAACACCTGAACGGTCTGCGAATCGCTGCGTTCTTGCTCATCGCGGCCAGTGTCTCGTGCGACAAGTCCAAGCCCGAACTGGACAAGGCCAAGCAGGAGTTGAAGGACGTCTCCGCCCAGCGCGACAATGCCAAGATGCAGCTCGAACTGTCGGAAGGGAAGCTGGCCGAAGCCCAGAAGCGGATCAGCGATCTGGAGGCCGCCGCCCAGGCCAGCGCTGCGGAGAAGGCCGCCGCCCCGGCCAGCGGAAAGGGTGCCAAGGGCAAGAAGGCGAAGACGGCCAAGGCCAAGCGGTCACACAAGAAGCGCCACTAGACAGCGCGCCGAACGTAGGGCGGCTTTGCCGGCAGGAGCTCATGGCGGGAGGCTCGGCACCCGTCCGGGGGCTCCGCGCTAGACACGAGCTGTCGGACCAATCTTGTGATGGCGCTGGCTGGCGCCGGACCGCTTTTCGGGTCGCTGGCCACGCCCCGTAACGATCACTTTCGGGCGCCTGTTTTTGCGGCGCAAGAACGATTTACAGCCTTCCAAAATCGATTCCCCTTTGCGCGGGGGCGTGCTGTACTTTTTAACCATGAAGCACAGCGCACGATCGAAGTGGTATTCGCGATCGTCTCTGCGATCGCCCTGGCGATCGCGTTCAGGATGGCAAATGCGATCCTGGCAAGGCTGGCTGGTCCTGGGCGTCGTCGCCGCGGTCGGGACTCTGGGGTGCGGGGCCAGCGAACCGCCGAGCACGGGGGCGGGGACGGGGGGAGCCAGCTCCAGCACTGGCTCCGGCGGATCGATCACGGTGCTTCCGGATGGCGGCAGCGGCGGCAGCGGCAGCGGTGGCGCCCCGGGTTCGGGTGGCGAGCCGGCCGACGCGGTGTCGCCCACGGACAGCGCGCCTGACGGTGGTGGCAGCGGCGGCAGCAGCGCCGCCGACCCGGGCACGGAAGGCGACGGCGACTTCACCATCGCCGCGCCGTTCATGGCCGATCCGGAGATGACCAACAAGCCGGGCGTGATGCGCGGCCAGCTGGTGCAGTGGACCATGGCCACCTCGAAGACGTTCGCCGACGGCACGCGCAAGGTGGCGGTGTACATTCCGGCCGGATACAAGTCCGGGACCGAGACGCCCTTCATGGTCGCCCAGGACGGCGTGAACCCGCAGAACGGCGGCAGCTTTGGCCTGGACGATCTGCAGCCGCTGCTGAACAACATGATCGCCGAGGGGAAGGTGCCGTCGATGGTCGGGATCTTTGTCGACCCGGCCAGCCAGCGCAGCGTCGAATACGACACGCCGTCGGACAAGTACTACCAGTTCGTCGAGACCGAGCTGATTCCCGAGGTGCTGATGCGGGTCAAGGCGATGGCGAACATCGATCTGAACCTGACCAAGGATCCGGAAGGGCGGGGAGCGTTCGGCGGCAGCTCCGGCGGATCGTGCGCGTTCACCATGGGCTGGTTTCACCCGGAATCCTACCGGCGCATCCTGACCCTGTCGGGCAGCTTCACGCCGCTGAAGCGGACGCCGCCCGACTTTCCCAACGGCGCGGCTGACTACTATATGAAGGCCATCCCCATGACCATGCCGAACAAGCCGCTGCGGGTGTTCCTGGAGGCGGGCAGCATGGATCTGGGCGGCTGGAAGGCGGCCAACGACGCCATGGCCAAGGCGCTGGCCGCGGCCAAGTACCACTATCGCTATGTGGCGGCGACCGGCGCCACGCACGAGGACGTGAGGGCCCGGCGGCAATACCTGCCGGCCGCCATGGAATGGCTGTGGCGGGGGTACAAGAAACCTTAACGTTCTGACGGCGGCGGTCGACGATCCGGGGGGCGGCCGCCCTGCACACGGGGACGTGCTAGGTTCGGCCGCGCATGAGCGCGCAAACCTTCTCTTCGTTCGTCGCGGTGCTGGCGCTGGAGCTGGGAGCCTGCGCCGCCGCCGCCCCACCGAAATCTCGTTTTCCGTCGGCGGAGGCGGTGGCACAGCTGGCGGCCGAGCCGCTCAACGCGCCGCCGGAGGCGAAACCTGTGGCCGACGTGGCGGACTGGAAGCTGACCGGTCCGTTGCCCGATGTGATTGACGGACGGATGCACGCGGCGACAACGACCTGGGATCGCCTGCTGGGCGAGGCGTCGGCGGGACGTCCCGGGTCGCTGCTGGCCACCGAGGCGGCCGCTTGCGCCGCCCGCGAGATCGGACTCTTTCAAGCGGCGCAGCCGGGGACGCCGCCGCCGCGCCTGATCCGGTTCATCGCCGCCCGATGCGGCGTGGTGGCGCCGACGCTGGCCACCGGCTGCCGGATCTCAGGCGCTGGGGAGGGCGCCTCCGACGAGCAGGTGTTTGCCCGCGAGGCGCCGGCGGTCAAGGCGGCGTTGACGGCCGCGGCGGAGCAGGCGGGAGCGGAGAGCACGGAGGGCGGCCTGTGGATCGGGCGCCAGGAGACGCATCCGCTGATCTGCTGGGCGGTGGCGCCGCGGTTGCTGGCCGTCCAGCGCGCCACGCTGGTGCCCGACGCGGCGGGGGCGATCAGCATCGAGGGCGAGCTGGAGGACGTCCAGGTGGAGGCGGCGCTGGTCAGCGCCGGGCCGATGGGGACGCGCCCGTGCGCCGTCAATCAGGACAAGCCTCCTCACATTTCAGTGTCGTGCCCGCTCCAGCGCGCCGACGCCGCCGCGTGGATCGACGTCACCACGGCGGGCACCGACGACATCGGCGGCCGCCCGGTGCTGTCGCTGCTGGTGTGGCCCGCGGGCCAGCCGGACGACACGTACCACCGCCTGTCCGCGTCGGCCGTCGAGCCGCTCTTGCCGCCGATCGTGTGTCCGTCTCCGGCGGGCGGCGGCGCCGGTGCCAGTTTGGGTGACAGGGTCGCCGGTTGCATCAACCAGGTCCGTCAGACGGCCGGTGCGCGACCACTGTCGACGGCCGACGAGCAGAGCCGGACCGTGGCCGCGCTGGCGCCGCGCCTGTTCGTCGCACTGCGGGGCGGCGCCCCCGCGGCGACGGTGGACCAGCTGTCGCTGGGAGTGCGGGCGGGCTGGCAGACGCACGCTGACCTGTCGTACGGGCAGCTGGCCCACACGGCGCAAGAAGGCGATCCGGATCCAGCGGCGATGGTGATCGGTCTGCTGGAACACCCGCTTGGTCGTGTCACGCTGCTGGACAAGGAGGCGCGACTGCTGGCCGTGGGGACGACGACCCTGCCGGGCGGCGGAGCCACGGGCCTGGTCGTCGCGACGTACCGGGTGGTCGGGAACAAGACGGTGGATCAGTCCGTCTATATCG
>DATLVT010000997.1:0-2348 GCA_035577105.1 Polyangia bacterium | reverse complement strand
GCCGCCGACCCCAGCGTCAGCGATCTCGCCTCGCTGCGCGGACGGCGCGTGGGGACGCTGGCCAATTCACAGGCCTGGGAGCTGCTGCGGATGTCCGGCGCCCTGCTGGTCCAGTACGAAGGCGTCGAGGAGCCGTTCATTGACCTTGGCGGCGGACGCATCGACGCGGTTCTCCTGGACGACATCATCGTCGATCGCTACGCCGGCCGGCACGCTGGACTACGCGTGGTGGGCGACGTGGCCCAGGGACGTTACGCCATCGCCGTCCGCCAGGACGCACCCGATCTGCAGGCCGCCATCGACGGCGCCCTGGAACAGATGATCGCCAGCGGCGCCCTGCGCGCCATCCTGCGCCGCTATCACCTGGACAGCCCCCGCCAGAGCGCGCTGGCGGACGCCGCTGCCGGCGCGACGGGACCAGGCGCGACCATCAGCGCACCGGCCGGGCCGGCGCCTTCCCTCGACGCGCACCAGCTGTGGCTGTTTCTGCAAGGCGCGGGCGTGACGCTGCTGATCTCGTGCGCGGCCATGGCGCTGGCCATCACCCTCGGCATCACGCTGGCGACGGTGCGGATGACCGTGCCACGGGCGGCCGGCCTGGTGACCGCGTACATCGAGGTGTTCCGGGGCACGCCGGTGCTGCTGCAGCTTTACGTCCTTTACTACGGCCTGGCCGGCGTCCTGTCGCTGGACGCCTGGAGCGCCGCCATCATCGGCCTTGGCCTGAACTACGCTGCCTACGAGGCGGAGATCTATCGCGCCGGCATCGCCTCGGTCCCGGTCGGGCAAGTGGAAGCCGCCCAGTCTCTGGGCATGACCCGTCGCATGGCCTTTCGGCGGGTGGTCATGCCGCAAGCCCTGCGCATCGCCCTGCCGGGCATGACCAACGATTTCATCGCCATGCTGAAAGACAGCTCACTGGTATCGGTCATCACCGTCGTCGAGCTGACCAAGCGCATGACCATCACCGCCGTCGACGTCCGCGGCTGGCTGCTGCCGGGGTTGCTGTGCGCCGGCCTCTACTTCGCCATGAGCTACCCGCTCGGCCGCCTGGCCCGCCGCCTGGAACGGCACCTCACCCGCTGACCGCTACCCTACCGCGACGGCCTGGATGTTCCGTCGCAGCACCCGATCCAGCACGTCGTCCTGGGCGCTGCGCGGCCCGGCCCCCGCCTCCGATGCCTCCGACCGGCGGCGTTCATAAGCGCCGTCGGCGTTCATCTCGTAGGCGCGCGAGTTGTCGAGCAGCACGGGCTCGATGACCTCGTGCTGGATCTGGTCGCGCAGCTTTTCGGACAGCACCGGGAACATCACCTCGACCCGGCGGTACAGATTGCGCGGCATCCAGTCGGCCGACGACAGGAAGAACTCTTCCTCGCCCGGGGCGCCAAAGACAAAGACCCGCTCGTGCTCCAGGAACCGCCCCACCACGGAGATCACCCGGATGTTCTCCGACACCCCGGCGATCCCGGGACGCAGGCAGCAGATCCCGCGAATGCACAGGTCGATGGGAACACCGGCCATCGACGCCCGGTACAGCGCCTGGATCACCTGCACGTCGACCAGCGCGTTCATCTTGGCGAAGATGCGCGACGGTTTGCCGGCCCGGGCCCGCTGGGCCTGCTCGCCGATCTTGGCGATGATGCCGTCGGCCAGCGCCGCCGGCGCCACGTACAGCTTGCGGTGCAGGCCCTTCTTGGAGAACCCCGACAGGGCGTTGAAGAACTCGGACACATCCTCGCCGATGTCCCAGTTGGCCGTGAACAGGCCGATGTCCGTGTAGATGCGCGCCGTCGATTCGTTGTAGTTGCCCGTCGACAGGTGCACGTAGCGGCGCAGCCCGTCTTTCTCGCGCCGGACGATCAACGCCACCTTGGCGTGGGTCTTTGACCCGGCGTGGCCAAAGAAGACGTGGGCGCCGGCCCGCTCCAGCGCGCGCGCCCAGGCGATGTTGTTCTCCTCGTCGAAGCGCGCCTTCAGCTCGATCGACACCGCCACCTGCTTGCCGTTCTCGGCGGCCCGGATCAAGAGCCGGACCACCTCGGCGTTCGAGCCGGCGCGGTACAGCGCCATCTTGATCCCCATCACGTCGCGGTCGTCCGCCGACTGCCGCAGCAGATCCAGCACCGGTGCGAATGAATCGTACGGGTGGTGAAGCAGCACGTCGCCGGACCGGATGACCTCGAAGGGATCGGCGTTCTCCACCAGCTCGGCCGGCACGCGCGGCGTGAACGGGGGATCGTGCAGATCAGGACGATTCAGCGAAGCGACGGCCATCAGGGCGCTCAGCCCCAGCGGCCCGGGCGATTCATAGACGTCGTCGTCGTCGATCTCCAGCTTTTCCACCA
>DATLVT010000996.1:0-2469 GCA_035577105.1 Polyangia bacterium | reverse complement strand
TGACCTTCAGTGACTTCGTTCCGCTGTAGACCTTGTCGCTGACCACCTCCAGGTTCTTGCGAATGGTGCCGTCAGGCAGCTTCTTGGTCGCGTTGACCTGACCGCCATTCCATTCGGAGAGATCGCCTTTCTCCATCGTCGCCGACCAGACCACCGTGGCGTGCGCGGTGGTCGGCCACCTGGCGCCAGCGGCGATCGAGAGAAAGGACAGGGCCACGAAACGACACGTAGCAGCGAGGTTCCTCATCGCGTGCCACGATACTAACGTCAATTATCCGGGCTTCCCAGCCCCTCGACGAAAGGTCACTTTCCTGACGCAGGGGCGCGTCGGAGCTGGCGCTGCCGCCAGAAGGTATAGACCACCGGGATCAACTCGAGGGTCAGGAACGCCGACGATACCAGGCCGCCCACCATCGGCGCCGCGATCCGTTTGATGACATCGGCGCCCGAGGAGGTCGCCCACAGCAGCGGCAGCAGGCCGCAGGTCATCGCCGCCACCGTCATCAATTTCGGACGCACGCGCTGGACAGTTCCCTCCAGCACCGCCGCCACCACGTCGCCGGCGTCACGGACGAGGCCGGCGGCCCGCCGCCGTTCGAACGCCTGATCCATGTAGATGATCATGACGATCCCGGTCTGGGCGGCCAGGCCGACCACGGCGATGAGGCCGATCCACACCGGCGCCGAGAGGCGATAGTCCAGGAGCGCCAGCGCCCACAGGCTGCCCACCAGCGCGAAGGGGATCGACAGCAGGACGATCAACGTCTGGGCGACGCTGCGAAACAGGGCGTACAGCAGCAAGGCGATCACCATCAGCACCAGCGGTATCACGATGAAGAGGCGCGCCCGGGTGGCGGCCAGCGCCTCGTAGCTGCCCGTCCAGCGCACGGTGGTGTCGGGAGGCAGCGTGAGGGCGCCGGTGGTCTGCCAGCGGGCCAGGGCGGCCATGCCATCCTCGACATAGCCGGCCAGATCGCGCGTGGCGCGGTCCACGTCGACGTAGACGTACCCGCACAGGCGGCCGTCCTCGTCGCGCACCATCGCCGGCGCGGCGATCTCGTGCAGAGCGGCGACCTCGCGCAGGTGCACGTAGGCGGTGCGGGCAGTCGGTGCGGCGACGCCGGGGCGGAGAGACGATGCCGCCGGAGTGCCGTTCTCCTCGTGAGCGGCGTCGCCCGCGGCCGGCGCTGGCGGTCGGAGATCACGCGACGGCCCGGCGGCGGTGGTGCGCCCGGCGGCCGGGATCAGCAGCGCCCCCAGCGCCGTCAGGCTGGCGCGCTGAGCGGCCGGCAGGCGCAGCACCACCGTCGGGCGAGTCCGATCCTGCGTCAGCTGGCCGACCATCAATCCGCCGCCCGCAGCGGCGACGGCGCTCTGCACGTCGGCCAGCTCGACGCCGTTGCGGGCCAGGGCGTCCAGGTCAGGAACGACGTCCAGAGCGCGGCCGTTGATGATCGGTTCGTACACCGCGCTGCGTGTGCCGGGCAGCGTGCGCAGCCGTTCCGCCAGCGCCTGACCGGTGCGATCGATGGCTTGCAGATCGCGGCCAAAGATCTTCAGCCCTGCCGCCGTGCGCACGCCGGTGCTCTGCATGTCGATGCGGGTGCGGATGGGCATGGTCCACGCGCCGGTCCAGTGTGGCGCGGCCGCGGCGGCGTCCAGCGCGGCGACCACCTCGGCGCGGGTCAGCGGTTGATCGTCCGGCCACAGCGGCCGCAGCAGGGCGCGCAGCGGCGGGGGCGCCCAGCCGCTGTACCAGCGCGGCTGACTCCGGTGGCGCCACAGGGCGCGCGGCTTCAGCTGCACGGTGGTCTCGATCATGGTCAGCGGCGCCGGATCGGTGGCGGTGCTGGCCCGCCCGGCCTTGCCGAAGACGGTGGCCACCTCGGGCACGGCGCGCAGCGCGCGATCCAGCGCCTGCAGCTGGCGCTGCGCCTCGTCCGGACCGACGGGCAGCGGCGTCGTCGGCATGTACAGCAGATCGCCCTCGTCCAGGTCGGGCATGAACTCCTCGCCCAGGGTGGCCGTCAGCGGTGCGGCGGAGATCAACGCCAGCGCGCCCATGGCCAGCGTCCAGCGCGGGTTGCGCAGGGCCACGAACACGAAGGGGCGGTACGCTGCCACCAGCAGGCGGGTGAGGGGATTCTGGATCTCGGGGCGGATGCGCCCGCGCAGGGCCAGGTCGCGCAGGGCCGGGGCCAGCGTCACCGACATCAGGGCCGACACGATCATCACCGTGGTCTTGGCCTGGGCCAGCGGCGCGAACAGCCGCCCGGCCTGCCCGTCCAGCGCGAACACCGGCAGAAAAGCGACGGCGATGATCAGCAGCGAGCAGACGATGGCCGGCGTCACCGAACGCCCCGCCTCGGCCAGCGCCGCCCGCACCTGGGCGGCGTGGCGCGGGCGGTCCTCGCCCGGGCGCGGCTCCAGGCGGCGGTGGCAGGCCTCCAGCATGACGATCTCGGCGTC
>DATLVT010000995.1:0-9551 GCA_035577105.1 Polyangia bacterium | reverse complement strand
CGCGGGAAGAGGCTTGGGGGAAGGGACGTAAAGGTCGGCGGGAGTTTTCCCATCGAGCGCCCGGTGGGGCCGCTCGGTATTGTATTCCAGCCGGAAGGCGTCCAACGCCCGTTGCTGGCGAGGCATGGAATCAGCGGGACTATCCGCCACATTTTGTTGCAGCGTTCGGTGCATGCGTTCGTGGCGGCCGTTCTGCTGGGGCTTGCCGCGCGTGATGCGCAGCGGACGAATGCCCAGCTTGACCCACCAGACGGAAAGCTGTGACAGACCACCCGCTCCGACGGAAGAGAAAGGCACGCCGTTGTCGCTGAGGATCGCGTCAGGGAGGCCGAATTCTGCGAAACAGCGTTCCATGCTCTTTTTGGCGCCAGCGGTATCAGTGCCGTTTTTGCCGTCGCAGCAAAGCAGAAACCTCGAGTGCCCGTCGGTCATGGTGAGCGGATAACACCATTGGCGGTTGTTCATCTGGAACTGGCCTTTGAAATCGACACACCAGCAGCGATTGGGGGCCGTGAAATCGGCCACCGGTGGTGCTCCCGGCGGGCGGCGTGGGCGACGGTGACGCGACTTCACCAGACCGCTGCGCTTGAACAAGTCGCCGACGGTGCTGGGCGCAGGCAGACCATCGACGCCCTTTCTCTTGAGCGCGCTGATGATGGTTATGGGGCCCCAGTCCGGATGCTCCTGCCGTATGTCGAGTAGCCGCTTCACCATCGAGGAGCTGATAGCCTGCGGGTGATGTTTCGGCGCTCGTGACAGGTCGCGCAGACCCTGCCGACCGAGCTCCCGGTAGCGCTGTTGCCACTTGTACCCGGTCTTCCGGCTGATGCCGAAGCGTTGACACGTTTCAGCGAACGCTTCGTGCCCAGCCAGGGCCTGCATCAGGAATTCCAGCCTCTGTTCCATTGGTCCCAGGTCCTTCCACGGCATGCCCCATTTTGCCGAGCACGCCCCCGACCTGTTACCCATGTCGCCGGTCTGATCTGTTACCTATGTCGCCGGTCCATACAGCCTGAGGGCCCCTCCCACGGGCCCTCCCCACGCGACTAGAGCCGGGGGCGGATCCTGTTCGGCAGGCGGTCTCTCCGGCGGGCAGAGCCCGCCTGCGATCCGATTCGGAACCTATAGTTTGATGACGATGCCGCGGTCGCCGTCGACCAGGATTCGATCGCCGGTGCGAAGGTGCTGGCAGGCGCTGGCGGCGCCGACCACGGCGGGGATGCGGCGTTCGCGGGCCTGGGCGGCGACGTGGTCCAGGACGCCGCCTGTCTCGGTGACCAGCGCGGCGGCCGCCAGGAGAGGCAGCTCGGTCGGCAGCAGCGTGCGCGCCACGACGATGGAGGTGACGTCGGGCAGAGCGCCGGCCGGATCGGGATAAAGGAAGGCACTCCCCACGACGCGCCCGCCAGCGCCCGGCTTGCCGACGATGGTCGCGCGGTCGGTCTCAAGCGCGCTCGCTGCGACGGTAGAAGCCGGCGGTGGTAGACGGAGCGCCGCTTGATACGCGGCGCGCGCCTGCGCCGCCACCGTGGCGGGTGCGATGGGTGCCTCGCCCGCGGCGTTGTCCAGCAGCGATGGCAGCGACAGCCAGAAAACATCATCGGCCGCGGCCAGCACGCCGGAGGCCTGCAGGCGCGCCCCTTCTGCCAGCAGCGCCCGTCGCAGCGTGGCCTGTACCCGGGCGTAAAGGTGATCGTCTTCCTCTCCGGCGGCGACCGCGCTGCGCGCTTCGGACAGCAGCGCATCAAACGTCGAACGGTCGGCGGCCGGCAATCGCGCGTGCACGGACGCCGCGCTTTGCGGGCCGGGCGTTGCCGCTCCGGCCGCCCCGGTGTCGGGTGCGGCCTGCATGCCGCGGACGAGGCGTCGGTCTTCGGCCAGGGTCGGCACCGCCACGTCCCAGACCGGCGTCTCATCGCCGAATTTCTCGAGATAGGAACGGATCGCTGCCGCCCGTTCGCCCTCGTTGCCGGCCTGGCGAATGCGCGCGGCCCTTGCTGCCCGCTCGCCGGCCAGCGACGGAACGCCGTCCAGCAACCGAGGCAGCATCGCCTCATCGATCTGACGTTCCGCCAGAAACGTCTTCAGCGCCTGGCGGGCGCGCCGGGCAGCCGGCTGCAGCTGGCCCATGATCACCTGGTACGCAGCGACGAACGCCTCCAGGGCGGCCGGCAGTGCTGGCGCTGGTCCCAGCGCGGCCAGGATTCCGTCGACCTTTGCGCGCGTGGCGCTCAGGTGCTGTTCGACGGTCAGTGCTTCCGGGACGGCCGTCGATTCGTTTGCCGGCGGGGCCGGTTCATAAAACAGGTATCCAGCGGCCACCCGTTGCCGGATGCCGATCTGACAGCGCCGGTCGACGATCGCGATCAGGGCCGATTGCGCCGGCGACAGCGGCAGCGGGTTGTGGGCGGCATCCCAGCGCCACGGGCCGTCTGCCAGCACCGCCCATCCCGGCCACGTGGTCGTCGGCGCCGGGGGCGCGAACGGGCGCAGCTGCAGATAAACAACGGTCCGGTCGGTCGCCACCCATTCGATCTCGACCGCGCCCTGTTGCTGCGCCAGCCGCCGGACCGCCTGGTCGATGCTCGCGCCGGCCGTCCGCGCGGACTCTGCGCCGGCCGTCGCCGGTGCAAGGCCCTCGATGGTCGGTGGGGCCGCCCCGCTGGGATCCCAGGCCGCGCTGCCCGCCGCGACGCCGGCCACGTATGGATGGACGACCACCGCCATCCCCGCGTCGTCGACGCCTGTGTGGTGGCGCCGGGCGTACAGGTACGCCGCCGGCGTCAGCGCCGACGCCAGCACCGTGCGAATCGCTCCCTCGACGGCGTTCAGCGAGATGTTCACCCGCGATTCAAACAACCCGGCCGCCAGCGCGCCCGCGCGATCCTCGCTGGCGAACGACGAGCGAACGGAAAATCGCCCGCCCCCGTCCCCGTCCTCGGTGATCGTCTGGTCGACCTGCCGCAGATGGGCGGCCAGCTCTTCGGCAAAACCGCCCGGTAACGGCGCCGCCAGCAAGGCCGCCCGCGCGTTTTCCAGGGCGCTCAGGTCAGTGGCTGCCGCGATCTGCGTGGGCAGTGGCGGGCCGGTCCGTCGCAGCAGGCGGTAGAGCTGGGCGCTGATGGCGAACGCCGGCGGCACGGACAGCCCCGCCTGCGCGAGTCGAATCAACGACCGGGCCTTGCCCCCGATGTTCACCGCGTCCGGCGAACCGGCGTCAGTCGCGGCCAGTGGCATCAGCGGCACACAGAAGCTCATGACGTCAGATCTACACCGACCTGGCCCGTCTCGTGGTGGTGAAGTCGGCCGTGCTAGATTCCCCCGCTCCAGATGCGTGGACCACTCTTGTCGGGACCGCTGGGCAGCGCTGCCTGCCTGGACGCCATCGTGCGCTGGGCGGGGACAGACGCACCGTCGCAGCCGGTCGTGCTGTCGGGGCCGCTGTGGCTGGGCGAAACACTGTCAGAGGCGCTGCCCGTCGTCATGCTGGTGGAAGGCGAGGATCGCCCCGGCGTCAAGCGCACGCGCCGGCGCGCCGGTCGCGCCGGACGCCGCTTTGAAGTGGCGCTTGCCGGCGCCGAGCTGCCCCTTCGTCCTCGGTCGCTGGGAGCGCTCGTTATCGAGAACGTCGCCGGCCTGGAGGCTGCCGCTGCCAGCGCCTGGCTGGTGGCGTTGACGCCGCTGTTGCGTCCGGGGGGCCGCTTGATCGCCGCCGACGCCACGGCCAGCGACACGGCCATGGCCCGGGTCGCCGCGGCGTTCCTGTCGGCGTCGCTGATCGAGCTGGTCCAGGAACGCCCGCGCGAAGGGGTGGTGCTGACCGTGGGCCGGGCGCCGGCGGCGGCGATCATGGCCATCCGGTTTCCGGCGGGCGCCGCCGCACCGCTTGCTTGACGGGCCACCCGGCAAGGAGTCTGATCAGCGGGTGCGCAAGGCTTTGGCCATTGCCGCCCTGAGCTGGTTGCCCTTGTTCACTGGGATCGCCGGCTGCGAACGCGGTATCAGCGTGGAACGGGTGCAGTCGTCCCTGGGGCAGCCGGTGGGCGATTATCCGAACTACGACGAGCGGGTGGCTCTGTACGCGACCAACCGGGCTCGCGTCGATCCCACCGCCGAAGGATGGCCAGCCTACCCGGCGCAGCCGCCGATGCAGTGGCAGGTCGATCTCAATCGCTCGGCCCGGGCGCACTCCCTGGACATGCGCGACACGCCCTGTTTTCAGCACAATTCCTGCGACGGCACCGACGCCTTCGTGCGCGTGAAGACCTTTTACACCGGGCCCTGGATGTCGCTGGGCGAGAACATCTCGGCCGGCCAGTCGGTCAGCGACGGTTTCATCGCCGTGCATAACTGGCTGTACGAGATCGGCGCCACCTCCGGCGAGACCGGTCACCGCGACAACATCTTCTCGGCCAAGTTCACCCTGGTCGGCAACGGCTTCGTTCCCGGCGGGACGAAGTTTCAAAACTACTGGACGCAGGACTTCGTCGGCACGAACGTCACCCGCCCGCGCATGGGTGACGGCATCCACTTTCCAGGCGCCCCCGCGGCCGGTGCGCCCGTCACCTTCGGCACCACCTACTTCGACGCGGGCGGCGCGGCGCCCAGCCGGGTGGCGGTGGTTGTCGACGGGACCTGCAGCGCCCTGACCCTGGCGCGGGGGACCGCCGCCCGCGGCGCCTACGAGGCCAAGCTCTCTCTGCCTGCCGGCTGCCATTCGTATTTTTTCCTGGCCAGCACCGCCGCCACCACCGCCACCTATCCTGACGTCGGCGAGCTTCAGGTGGGCGTGGCCGTCGCTGCCGCCGCCTGTCCGCTGGCGGTGGCTGCGCGCGCCGGCAACGGTTGCACGGGCGGGTCCGACGCCGGAGCGGCGCCGGACGGATCGGGTAAGGGCTCGGGGGGCGGCAATGGCCAAGGGGGCGGCGCCGGCGGCGGCGACGAGGACGCCGCCGGTTCGGCCGGCGCGGGCGGCTCCGACCAGGGTGGCGCCGGTGCTTCATCTTCGGGCGGTGGACAGCCCGGCAGCGGTGGGGAGGACGGCGCGGCCGATCCTGACGCTGGCGTGCCTGACGCTGGCGTGGCTCCCATCCCGGCGCCGGCCGGGCGCGACGACTTCACCGGCTCGACCTTCGGATGTGCGGTGGCAGCCTCCGGTCAGCCCGGCGATCGCGATGGTGCCGCCGCCGTGCTGCCTGGGGTCCTCTCCGTCCTCGCCGTCATGGCCGGGGCGTTCTTTCGTTCGTCGCGCCGTGGTCGACAGCCGGTGCGGCGCCGATCGCGCTGATCTGCCGTATGCTCCGCCCGTGTCCCGGTCGGTCAACCTGATCTACGCCCATCCCTATCCCGATCACTCGCGCGCCGGCCGGGTGCTGCTGGCGGCGGTGCGCGATCTGCCGGGCCTGCAGGTCCGCACGCTGTACTCGCTGTATCCGGATTTCTCCATCGACGTCGAAGCGGAACGCAGCGCGCTCCTCAATGCCGACGTCACCGTCTGGCAGACCCCGTTTTACTGGTACGGCCTGCCAGCGCTGCTGCACTTGTGGATCGAGAAGGTGCTGGCCCACGGCTGGGCCTATGGCGCCGGCGGCACCGCTGTTCGTGGCAAGACCGTCTGGTGGGTGACCACCACCGGCGCGCCCGAATCCGCGTATGCCCCCGGGCAGATGCACGGCCACCCGTTCGACGCCTTCGTCCCCGCCGTCTCCCAGACGGCGCGGTTTTGCGGCATGCGCTGGATCGATCCCCCCTTTGTCGTTCACGGCGCGCATCGCATCGGCGATCAAGATCTGCACGCCGCCGCCGCCGCCTATCGCCGGCGCCTGACCCTGCTGGCCCAGGACGCGAACGCGAACGCCGAAGCGCCGGAGGAGGCTGCCGCCGATGCATGAGCACGGGCTGATGTTCGAGGTGATGATCTACCTTGGAGCGGCGGTGGTCTTCGTGCCGCTGGCCAGCCGGCTGCGCCTTGGATCGGTGCTGGGTTATCTGATCGCTGGCTGCGCCATCGGTCCATTCGGGCTGGGCCTGGTGCGCGACGTGAAATCGATCCTCAGCTTCGCCGAGTTCGGCGTCGTCCTGATGCTGTTTCTGATCGGCCTCGAGCTGGATCCCAAGCGCCTCTTCGCCATGCGCCGCCCGGTCTTCGGCGGGGGCGGCGCCCAGATGGCGGTTTGCGGGGCGCTGCTGGCGGTCGGTGGAATGGCCGCCGGGCTGCCCTGGCAGGGGGCGCTGGTGGCGGGGCTGGCCCTGGCCCTTTCGTCGACGGCCATCGCCGTGCAGACCATGCGCGAGCGCGGAATGCTGTCGTCGCCCACCGGTTCGACAGCGTTTTCTGTGCTGCTGTTTCAGGACATCGCCGCCATCCCGCTCATCGCGCTGGTGCCGCTGCTGGCGGCGGCCTCGGCGCCTGCGTCGGCAGCGGCGGCGGGTTCCGGCGGGTCGCACGGATGGATGGGGGTGGCGCGCGTGGCGGTGGCGGTGGCGGCCGTGGTGGTGCTGGGGCGTTACCTGACCCGGCCGCTGCTGCGCATGGTGGCCCGCACCGGCCTGCGCGAGGTGTTCACCGGGTTTTCCCTGCTGCTGGTGGTGGGCATCGCCCAGATCATGGCGGCGGCGGGGATCTCCATGGCGCTGGGCGCGTTCCTGGCCGGCGTGCTGCTGGCGGGCTCGGAATACCGGCACGCCCTGGAGACCGACATCGAGCCGTTCAAGGGACTGCTGCTCGGTCTGTTCTTCATTGCCGTGGGGATGTCGATCGACTTTGCCCTGGCGGCCAGCGAGCCGCGGTTGATCATCGCCCTGGTGCTGGCCCTGCTGTTCTTGAAGGGCCTGGGCCTGCGCCTGGTGGCGGGGCGGCTGGGCGTGTTGCCGCGCGAGCGCTGGTTGTTCGCGGCGCTGCTGGCCCAGGGCGGCGAGTTCGCCTTCGTCGTCTTCGGCGTGGCCGGCCAGGCCCATCTTCTTCCTGGCTCGTGGGACGCCATCCTCACCCTGGTGGTTGCGCTGTCGATGGCGCTGACGCCGCTGCTCTTGCTGTTGCACGATCGGATCGCGCGGGCCACCACCAAGGAACGTCCCGCCGACGCCGTGGAGAGCGACGGCGCGCCGGTGATCATCGCCGGGTTTGGTCGCTACGGTCAGATCATCGGCCGGCTGCTGTTCGCCTCGGGCCTGCGCGCCACGGTGCTGGACCACGACGCCGACCAGATCGAGACCATGCGCAAGTTCGGCTTTCGCGTCTTTTACGGTGACGTCACCCGCCTGGATCTCCTGCACGCCGCCGGCGCCCAGCACGCCAGGTTGCTGGTGCTGGCCATCGACGATCCGGCCTCCAGCGCCAAGCTGGTCGATCTGGTGCGCGCCCACTTTCCCCACCTGCACGTCGTGGCGCGGGCCCGCAACGTCACCCACTGGGTGGCGCTGCGCTCGCGCGGCGTGCGCGCCGTCGAACGCGAGACCTTCGAGTCGGCCTTGCGCAGCGGCCGCCACGCGCTGGAACACCTGGGCGTGGCGCCTTACGAGGCGCGCGAGCGCGCCGATCGCTTTCGCCGCCAGAACGTCACGGTGCTGGAGGAGATGCTGCCGCATTTTGGCGACGAGGCCCGTCGCCTGTCCGCGTCCCGGGCCGCGCGCGAGCAGCTGGAGAAACAGTTCGCCGAGGACAAGGCCGCGCTGGATCGCACGCACGGCGCCGCCTTTGTCGCCGCCGAGGCCCCGCGCGAGCGCGCCCCGGCCGAATGATCTCAGGTCCGGCGCGGCTTGCGCAGGCCGTGTCGATCGAGAAGCCGCAGAAAGTGCACGCGATCCACGTGCGCGGCGATGGCGGCGGCGGTGATGTTCCCGCGGTGCTCTGACATCAACTCGGTCAGGAACTGCCGCTCAAAGCTGGCGATGGCCTCTGCCTTGGCCACGCGAAAATGACGATCGGACGTCGGCGTGGGGGTGTAAGAGAAGGGCGTCTTCTCATCTTCCTCGCCGTCGTCGATTCCCAGCACGGTGAGACGTTCGATGGCGTTGCGCAGCTCGCGCACGTTACCGGGCCAGCGGCGGCGGGCCAGATCGGCCACCTGTTTCGGATCGAGTACATATTCTTTTCGGTCGCGCTCGCAGAGATCTTCGATGACGTAATGGCAAAGCAGCGGGACGTCCTCGCGGCGCTCTTCCAGCGACGGCATGCGGACACGCGTCACCGCCAACCGATAATAAAGGTCGGTGCGGAAACGCCCCTGCTCCGCCTCCCGGGACAGGTCACGGTTGGTGGCGGCGATGATGCGAACGTTCAGCCGCCGCGGCACCGAACCGCCCACCGGCTTGATGGCCCGGGTCTCGATCACGCGCAGCAGGCGAGGCTGGATGTCCAGCTCCAGCTCGCCGATTTCATCCAGAAAGACCGTGCCGCCGTCCGCTTTGACGAAGGCCCCTTCGCGCGACTGGATGGCGCCGGTAAAGGCGCCCTTTTCATGACCGAACAGCTCCGCCTCGATCAGGTTGCGGGGAACGGCCGCGCAATCGACCACCACGAACGGTCCTTTGCGGCACTGGCTGGCGGCGTGGACGGCCTCGGCGGCCAGTTCCTTGCCGGTGCCGCTTTCCCCTTCCAGCAAGAGGGTCGTGTTCTGCGGTGCCACCACCTTCAATTGATCGATGACCTTGCGCATGCGCGCGCTCTGGCCGACCAGGCGGCCGAACGTCGCGCAAACGCTGGGCTGGGAGGCCGGCCCCGACGTCATGGCGGCCGGGGTTGGCGTCAGCGTCAGCTCGTCGGCCAGCGGCGAGTCGATGGGGCCGAGCGGCGGAACCATGCCCTGTTCCAACCGTCGGCGGGATTTGAAAAAGGAATCGTCCAATACCGATCCTTTCGCCTCTTATGTGGGGTGGTGTCCGCCCCGACCTCCCGCTGTCTCCCGTGGACGACATAGTAGCGAAGAAACGGACGAATCAACGTTGAAAAAGCCTGTAGATCGTTCTTTTTGCGGAGGTTTTTGAATTTTCGGTGTGATGGTTGTCATCGCACCGGTGCGATCTGTCAGTTCGCACGTCGGGGAAAGTTACAGCGATTCACGTAGTTGGAAACGTCTGCGAAACAGGGTGGCGATCATGATGAAGCGGGCACGCTGATGGCGTGTTTGATGCCATGTCGCTCTCCAGCTCCGATGCCGCTCGTGTTCTCCGTTTTTGCCTGGTCGCCGATGACGCCGGGACAGTAGAGGAGCGGGGCGATGGTGCCTGCGTGGTCACCATCGTCACCTCGCGGCCGTCGTATCAGGTTCACTCGTTCGAAGAGATGACGTTTGAATCAGCCCTGCGCAGCGCCGCCGCGGGTGGCGTGCTGCGGGCGGCCTGCGTGGAGAAGCAGATCGCCTTCACCACGCGCAAGGATCCGCGGTCCGATGTTTCGTTCGTTCACGCCACCGTCCGCAGCGGTGCCGGCGACAGCAAGCTCAGCGGCGCTGGCGCGCTTCCGTTCCTGGCGATGACCGACGCCGTGGGGACGCTGCTGCACGAGACGCAGCGGGAACGTGGTCTCTCGGCGTTGTTTGGCAGCTCGGGCG
>DATLVT010000994.1:0-2327 GCA_035577105.1 Polyangia bacterium | reverse complement strand
CGTCTACCAGTTCCGCCATCCTCGCGTGAATGAAGTCGGATAGTTATACGGCCTGCGCGCCTGTTTCAAGAGCCGGCGGAAACAGGGTGGGTGGAACCGATCAGGTCTACAGACGAACAGCGGCCGCCAGCTGGTCGATCCTGACGGGCTTCACCAGGTGGGCGGCGAAACCAGCGTCGACGGAGCGTCGCCGGTAATAGTCCTGGCTGAGACCGGTCACCGCGACGAACCGCAGAGTGGTCAATGGGGGGCCAAGCCGTCGAAGTCTGGTTGCCAGCTCGTATCCGTCGATCCCCGGCAGGTCGATGTCCAGAACCACGACCTCGGGCGAAAAACGAACGGCGGCGTCAATGGCGGAGGGGGCGTCGAAGGCGGTCTCTATGACATGCCCGAGCTCCCCCAACACGTACGAGAACGTCCATGCGACATCGGCGTCGTCGTCGACGATCAGAATTCGTCTCGGCGATCCCACTGCGTGTCCAGCGGATCGGTCTGCCATCGGCGGGCGTCTCCTTTCCTGTCCCGATTATTCACCGGTCCAGAAACGTCAAGCCGCGACGGCTGAGCCTGGTCGGCTCAGGGACGCCACGGCTCAGCTGGCGTAGGGCAGGCAGTCGGCGACGTGGAAATCGGCGGTGGCGCCGCTGACGTGGGCCTTGCACGCGTCGCACGCCGTGGCGGAATATCGGGCCGTGGTGGTGCCGGGGGCGGCGGTGCCGCGCACGCACACGGTGGGCCCCGCAAAGCCGACGCCCTGCCAGGCGCACGCGATCGCGCCGGCGTTGTACTGGGCCAGATTGCACGAATGGCTGTCACCGGTGCATCCGTCCGCCAGGGTGCCGGCCGTCGGAACGTAGATCGGGTTGGTGATGAACGCGTTGTCGCTGACGGCCAGGTTGGGCCAGGTGGCCAGCTCCTCGGGCGCCGGGACGCGCCAGTCGGAAAAACCGTCCTGCGCCAGCGTGTCGCAGTACCTGGCCGCTTGCTTGTTGGTCATCGGTGTCGCGGTGGCGGCGCGCTGCCAGACCAGACAGGTCGCGCGATCGCGCAGCGATGCGGTGCCTATTTGCTCGACGCCGCTGCCGGGAACGCAGGGCGCCGCGACAGCGTCGGCAGACGCGGTGGCGTCGGGCGGTGCGGTGGCGTCGGCGGTGGAGGTGGCATCGTCAGACGGAGGAAACATCGGCCGATCCACGACCGCGTCGGTGCTCCCGCCGACGCCCGAGTCGCGGGAGGCACCACCCGATCCGCCAGACCCTGCGCCGCCGCCGTCAGCGAGAACCTGTCCGCCGCTCCCCGACGGGCCGCCGGCCACACGCGCGCCGCACGCGCCCTGCGCCAGCAACAGCAGGCTCAGCAATCGCGCACCCCTGCGCCAGCGCCGGCTCACCATCGTTGCGCTTGCGAGAACGAGCTGGCGACGCTTCGGCTCGTCCATCGCCGGAAACTCTAGCTCCGCGCCGCGCCGGCGACCACTCCGACGACGGCTCGAAAATTCGCGCAGCCAGCTGACGCGGTCTCAGGATTTCACGGGGGCGCCCGTCAGAAGTCTCGCCAGGCGCCCAGAACGGCCCAGCTGAACGGCGCGGCACGGTGCTTGCTGGGCGTCGGCGGATGCGATCACTCGTCTGGCTTTGCGGCTGTCTCCTGGTGGTTTCTTGTTCCGGAACGTCGGCGCTCCCCATGGATGCCGCCGGCGGCACGGGGGGCACGTCCGGCAGCGGCGGCTTGTCCGGAGGCAGCGGCGGCGCGATCGGCAGCGGCGGCGCGATCGGCAGCGGCGGCACGATCGGCAGCGGCGGCGCGATCGGCAGCGGCGGCGCCATCGGAAGCGGCGGCGCTGGTGCTGGTGGCAACGACGCGGGTGCGGGCGGAGCCATCGGCGGCAGCGGGGGCAAGGACGGCGGGACCGACGCCGCCGTGGTGTGCAGCGATCTGGCGGCCCGGTACAGCGAGGCCCTGGCCACGGCGCGACACTGCATGGTGGGGGCGACCGACCAGTGCGCGCAGTCGGCGTTTGCTTCGCTGTCGGCCTGCGTCGGTTGCAAGGTGCCGGTGAACGGGAGCGCCGAGCTGGATCAGCTGAAGGCAGCGTGGGATCAGGCCGGCTGCGGCACCCGCCAGCGAGCGATCCCTTGTCCCCTGATCGTCTGCCTGCCCCCCAAGGGGGTTTGCCAGGCCGCCGATGGTGGCGGCGGGGTGTGCGTCAGCCTGGGGATTCGCTAGCGGCCCCTCTCGCAACTCGGCCGCTCAGTCTCGGCTCAGCTCAGCTGTTCCTTGACGTTGTCGCGCAGGCCGGTGGTCAGGCGGGTGACGGTCTCCTCGTC
>DATLVT010000993.1:0-11497 GCA_035577105.1 Polyangia bacterium | reverse complement strand
GGCGTCGATGGTGGCCAGCGCGCCCTGGGCGCCGGTCAGGGTGGACAGCGACAGGCCGTTGACGCCCAGCGAGGCGGCGGTGGCGCTGGAGGTCGTCACGGTGATCTGGTCGTTGTTCGCCACGTTGCGGATACCGACCTGGAAGGTCAAGGCCGTCGTCGCGTTGATCAACGACACGCCGTTGTACTCCGTCGAGTTGGCGATACGATCGATTTCACTGGTGAGCGCCGTGACCTCGTTCTGGATGTAGCCGCGCTCGGTGTCGGATACACCCGACGAGGCGGACTGCGAGGACAGCTCGCGCAGACGGGTCAGGATGTTCTGGGTCTCGTTCAGCGACGCTTCCGCCGTCTGGGTGACGTTCAGCGCGTCGTTGGCGTTACGGACGGCCTGGTTATAGCTCTTGATCTGCGCGCCCAGGTTGACCGCAATGGCCAGGCCGGCGGCATCGTCCTGCGCCTTGGTGATGCGGAAGCCGGACGACAGCTTGGCGAGCGACTTGTTGAGGTCGTTCTCGCTGTTCATCAGGTTCTTCTGGGCTTCCAGGGACGAAATGTTGGTCTTGATCGACATCGACATGACGGCATTCTCCTCAGCAACTTGTGTTGTCGAGCGGCAATCACGTCGTCCGCCCTCAGCAAGGTTTCGGCACGAAGAAAAACTTCGTTAAGGGGCTCTTCCCGTTTTCCAGATCTCACACCCGCGACGACACTGCCCGCCGGCTCATTGATCGCCGGGCCGCCGTGTTGACGAAGATTCCGCGGTGACGTATGCACCATTTCCGCTTCCATCATTTCGCTTCATCATTTTCATTTCAGGCCCCGTAGCTCAGGTGGATAGAGCAACGGTTTCCTAAACCGTAGGTCGCCCGTTCGAATCGGGCCGGGGTCACTGATTCACGCCGCTGGCGCAGGCCGCAAGCGGTGTCATCCGTGTGGAAGTGTGGGCCGGGTGCGCACCAGTCGGTGCGGCCCGGGGAATCCGACGTCCATCGCTTAAGCGGGTGATCAACGCCGTCGATGTTCATGAGGCGGCTAACGAGATCTTTTCCCCTGTCTCGTCCGCGCCTCCTCATGCTCAGTCCTGGTGACGTCTTTCCCCGCGTTTCTTGTCGGAGCCTCGCCAGATGCTCTATGGTGATCGGGCGGCCAACGGCTGACATCGATCAATGTTCAACGGGGGCAAACGAAGGATCGTCTTCGCAGGCGCGGCCGTGCTGGGCGCGGCCATCATCGCCTTCGTTCTCCTGGGGCGCCATGGGCCGCCCGCCGGCGAACGCGGAACGCGCTCGACCGGCAGCGGACCAACGTCGGCGCGCAACGACTTTCCCACCAACAGCGGTGGCGGTGACGCTGGCGGGGGCGACAGTGCCGCTGCCCGCGCGGCGCTGGCCGCCGCCAATGTCCCCCCCGTGGAGAAACAGATCGAGAACGTCATGGGCGCCTGGCGCACCGGCATCCTCAACAAGGACGCCGACGCGGTGGTGGCGGCCGATGAAGCATTTCGCGGGGAGCCCAAAAAATTTCTCGAGGCGCTCATGACCTCGGCCGAGACCGACTCTGACGATCGGGTGCGGGCATTTTCCACGCGCGTGCTTGGCAAGCTGCGCGACCCGACCTGCGCGCCGGTGTTCGTCCGGCTGCTGAGCGACAAGAGTCAGTACGTGCGCATGAACGCCGCGTGGGGGCTGGGCGAGCTGGCCGGCACCGCCGAGGGGCGGACCGCCGCCCGACCGGGCCTGCACCTGCTGCGCCGCCTGGAAAAACAGGAACCGGCCAAGGACACGCGCGAGGCGGCGGCCCAGGCTGCCAAGCGGTTGATGTGAGACCGGCGACGCTCTGGAAAGGATGAGGACGATGCCTGAAAAAACCACGCGCAAGCCCAGCCCCCCGGGCAAGAAAAAGAAATGGGATCGTCCGCGGGTCAAGACCGGTCACCTGTTCGAATCGAACAGCCTGGCCTGTGGAAAGAACGCGCCTCAGATCGAGCAGTGCATGCAGAACCCGATCTCGTCATAAGGACCAACGGTCATGTCACCCAAGCGCCTCACGTACACCGACTTCATGCTCTCCATCGGGGGGGTGGTGGGCCGGGTGTCGTTGGGTGCGGCCCCGGGGACATTCCTGGAGCAGGTCAGCGCCCGATATGATGCGTTTCGCCTGCCACCCGCCGACTGGGTCGACCGGGCCTTTGCCCTGCGTCTCACCTTCGTTCCGGCGGTTGCCTCGCAAAGCGCGGCGCGCACCGGTGAGATCGCCGCCCAGCCGCTGACCATCACCACCTCGGCGCGAGCGATCAAGGCCGAGCGCTGGGATTTTTCTTTCAAGCTGACGCCCGAGACGTTTCGAAAGCGCACGCGCTGGGTCGGTCAGGGCCGCTGCGAGATGAATCCGTTCGCGCTCGATTCTCTGTTCCGCGTCCTGTGGTCGACGTTCCTGTCGCTGGAAGGGGGCGCCCTGATCCACGCCTGCGGTTTGCGCCACGGCGACGGAGCGCTGGTGTTCCCCGGCGTCAGCGAAGCGGGCAAGTCCACGCTGGCCCGCAAGATGGAAGATCCGGACGACGTCCTCAGCGACGAGCTGGTCGCCTTGCGGCCTGGCGACGACGGGGTCTGGCGCGCCCACGGAACGCCGTTCTGGGGCGATTTTCAACGCGGCGGCATCTCCCTGCGCAGCTGGCCGTTGCGGGGCGTCGGCTTCCTCAAGCAGGGTGAAGCCGTCGGCGTCGAGCCGCTGACGTCCGCCGAGGCGACGCTGCGCCTGCTGGAATGCTTTATCTGTTTCCAAGCGGACGCCGAGACGGCGCGCCGGAACCTGGCCATCGCCGCCCAGCTTTGCCAGGAGACGCGGTGCTTCGAGCTGCAGTCGCGCCGCGACAGCCCGGTGGCCGAGATCGTCAGGCGGGTGGCGCCGCACGCCGGGGCCGCCGCCGGCGGACGTCGGTCGGCCCCGCAAAACACGCGCGAGATGATCTCCGAGTTCCGATCGTTCCTGAAGAAGCACCGGACCTATGCCTTCAAACCGCAAGGCGGCAGCATGCGGCCGTGGCTGAAGGCGGGTGATTCGCTGTTCATCCAGTCGGCCGGGGAGAGCGAGCTGGGCGCCGGCGACATCCTGCTCTACTGGAGCCCCGGCGAAAATCCCGACGACGACGTCCTCACCTGTCACCGCATGGTGGTTCGCGTGCCGGCCATGGGCGGCGCCGCCGCGCGGATCGTCACCAAGGGTGACGCCCTGAGCAGCCTGCAGCACTTCGAAAACGGGCGCCAGTCGGAGATCCTGGGCAAGGTCTCGGCGGTGGCGCGCGACGGCAAGACCTGGCCGGTGCCAGGGCGCGTCGGCAATCTGGCCCGGCTCTTCGGTTCGCTGGTGGCGATGCCGATCCTCAAGATGGCGGGGCGCTGAACATGACGACGACGACACCGACAACACCGACCTTCGACGAGACCAGCCTGTGGCAGCGTGACCCCGCCCTGCCCTTTCAGGCCATGGACGACGAGATCATCGTGGTCGACCCGGCCACCCGGCAGGTTCACCTGCTCAACGCCACGGCGGCGCGCATCTGGACGTTGCTGGCCACGGCCAGCTCGCTGCCGGCGCTGATCGCCAACCTGGAGGACGAGTTCGACGCGTCCGGGCCCGCGCTGCGCCAGGAGGTCGAGGAGTTCTTGACCGAGCTGCGCGACAAGAAGCTGTGCGCGCCCCGCCCGTCGCCCGCCAGCGCCCACCTGTCGTCGGAGCCGTGAGGATGGCCGAGGGCATTACCGGGGGCGTCGTCCTACCCAGCGACAGACCGGCCGCCCGCTGCCGCGACGACGAGCTGTTCGGCGTCGCCGACGGGCACCAGCTGATCGGCCAGGTGCAGGCCTGGGCCCACGCCAACCTGGTCCCGCTGAACGCCAGCATCGAGACCACCCTTCGCTGCAACATCCGCTGCCAGCATTGCTACAACTTTGACCGGGACGTGAAGCGCGAACCGTGCGACGGCGACGCGCAGCCCGAGCTGTCCACGGAGGAGATCCTCCGCCTGATGACCGACCTGCGCGAGGCCGGTTGCCTGTTCCTGTCGCTGACCGGCGGCGAGGTGCTGATGCACCCGGATCTGTTCTCCTTCCTGGACCACGCCCGCGACCTGAACCTCACCGTGCAGCTGCTCAGCAACGGCACGCTCTTGCGCCCGGGAATGGCCAAGCGCCTGGCCGGTTACCCGAACCTGCTCGGCGTCAGCGTCAGCGTGTACGGGGCGACGCCCGCCGTCCACGACGCCATCACCCAGGTCCCCGGCTCGTGGCGACGCACCTGGGCCGGCGCCCAGCGACTGCGGGCGCTGGGCATGGCGGTGCGCATGAAGCTGATCGTCATGCGCCAGAACGCTCACGAGGTGGCGGCGATGCGCGCCGCCGCCACCGAGCACGGCTTTGCCTATCTGATGGATCTCACCATCACCTCGCGCCACGACGGCGATGTCAGCAGCCTGGGGACGCGGGTGACGCGCGGACAGCTGGACGACCTCTATCGTGGACCGCTGCGCGATCTGGTTTTCACCGGCGCGCGCGAGGTGACCGAGGAGAGCTTTCCGTGCAACTGCGCCCGCGGCAATTGCGCCATCTCCGCGCGCGGCGACGTCTTTCCCTGCGTGTCGGTGCCGATGGCCGCCGGCAACATCCGCCGCCAGCCGTTCAAGGAGATCTGGGCCACCTCTCCCGTCTTTCAGCGTATCCGCGGCCTGCAGATCGCCGACTATGCGCAGTGCGCCCCCTGCCCGCACAAGGCCCACTGCTCGCGCGATCGCGGCGCGGCGTACAACGCCAGCGGCAGCTACACCGGTGTGGATCCGTTCGTGTGCGCCACCGCAGAGCTGGCCCACGCCCTGGCCGACGAGGCCAAGGCGCCGAGCGACGCCGTCCCGGCCACCTCCGCCGCGCCGGTGCGCCTCAGGGTCGCGCGCTGACGGCCGGGTCGGAGACGGCTGCGATCCAGGACGCCACCGCCGACTGCAGCACGCCCAGGCTGACCGCGCCGCTGCCCAGGACCACGTCGTGGAAGGCCCGCAGATCCCAGCGCGCGCCGAGGCGCGCTCTGGCCTGATCGCGCAGGCGCAGCAGCTCGCGCTGGCCGATCTTGTACGCCACCGCCTGACCGGGCCCGCCGATATACCGGTCGACTTCGTTGACGATGTTGTTGTCGGCCAGCAACGTGTTGTCGCGCATGAACTGAATGGCCTTGGGCCGGCTCCAGCCCATGGCATGCAGGCCGGTGTCCACCACCAGGCGGCTGGCCCGCCAGGCGTCGAAGCTGAGCATGCCCAGCCGATCCAGACCGCCGGAGTACAGCCCCAGCTCGTCGGCCAGCCGCTCGGAGTAAAGCCCCCACCCCTCGACAAAGGCGGTCACCCCCAGGTGCTTGCGGAACGTCGGCAGGTCGGCCATCTCCTGGGCCAGGGCGATCTGGACGTGATGCCCGGGGATCGACTCGTGAAAGGCCAGCACCTCCGCCTCGAAACGCGGCCGCGTCTGCGGCGCGAACGTGTTCACGTAGTACGTCCCCGGGCGCGTTCCGTCGACGGCGGCCGGCTGGTAATAGGCGATGGTGCTGTCTTTCTCTTCATAGGCAGAGATGGGTTTCACCACGCAGAAGGTCCGCGGCGAGCGGCGCAGGAAGGTCGGCTGGGCGGCGGCCGCCCGGGCCAGCGCCGCGCGCGCTGTCTCTTCGATCTGCGCGCGGGTAGAGAAATACAACGCCGCATCGCCGCGCAGACGACGCTGGATCTCGCCGAGATCGTGGACGCCCAGCACGCTGGCGCCCACCCGCTCGGTCTCGGCGCGGATGCGGGCCACCTCCTCCAGGCCAAAGCGGTGAATCTCGTCCGGCGTCAGCTCCAGCGAGGTGTGAACCTTGATCAGCCGCCGGTAGCAATCGTCGCCGCCGGGTACGTTCGTCAGGCCGACGTGGGCCTGGTCGCGGGCGCGCGGCAGGATCTCGTTCTGGATGACGTCGCGGTAGCGGGCGAAGGCAGGTCTCAGCACCGTGGTGACCGTATGGTCGATGTCGGCCACGAACGACGTCTGCTCCGACGAAGGCCAATCACCGTGGGCCACCGCCGCCGGTCCGCGCAGGACCCAGGCCCCGTCGGGCTGGGCCAGCATGGCGTCCAGCTGCTGCAACGTCCGCTGCACCTCATCCCCGGTGGCGACCTTGCCGGCACCCAGCGCGCGGCGCAGGTTGGCGATCTTTTGATCGAGGGCCGGACCCATGGCCCGCCAGCGCGCCACCAGCGCCTGTCCCTGCGCCACCGTGGTCACCGGCTGCAGCTCGGCCAGGCGCAAATAGGAGACCTGCGGGCCGCTGCGCGGATCGACCGACCATTCGTCCAGGTGGCAGACAGCGGACGACAGATCATCGTCGATCTGCTCCAGCAGCAGGGCCTGGGTCATTCGATCCCCGGCGGACAGCGCCCCGGTCGACACGCCCGCCACCCGCGCGCGCAAGAACTGCAGGCGCGCGGTCTCGGCGGCGAACGCCGCCGGCGATTCGTCAGGCATGCGGTCGTCGTACCGGCGATCGCCGTCGATGGTCGCTTCGATCGGATCAGCCTGCAGGCGCTGTTCCCAGTATTCAGCGGCCAGCGTCGCCAGCGACGCGGCGGCCGCCGGCTGAGATGTCCCGGACGCTGCCGGCGACGTCGCGGTCGCCGTCGCCGTGACGCCGGTGCTTCCCGTCTTGCAGCCAGCCGCCATCAGCAACGTCACCGTCAAGAGCGCGCGGCGCCCGCATCGCGCGCCACGCGGATCGAGCGCAGCCAGTCCACCACGCGCACCAGGAGCAGGACCGAGAGCACGAACGCGTAGATGAGCGGCTCGCGCAGATCCGACTTCACGCGCCAGATGAAGTGCACCACGCCCAGGACCGCCGCCACGTAGGCCAGCCGGTGCAGCCGCTTCCAGCGCGGAAAGCCCAGCCGCTTGACCATCTTGTTGGTCGAGGTCACCGCCAGAGGAACCAGCAGCACCCAGGCCGCGAAGCCCACGGTCATGAACTTGCGCTTGATGATGTCCTTCCATATCTCTCCAAAGTCGAAAGACTGGTCGACCGCGATGTACATCGAAAAGTGCAGGCACGCATAGAAGAATGCCTCCAGCCCCAGCAGACGCCGCAGGCGCAACGGATACTTCCAGCCGGTGAGGACCTTGATCGGCGTGCAGGCCAGCGACGACAACAGGATGATCAACGTCCACAGGCCCAGCTGGTTCAGCGCCTCGGCGATGGGGTTGGCGCCCAGGGCGTCCCTGTAAAAGAGCCAGCCCAGGCGCACCAGCGGCACCAGCGCCAGCGCGCCGACGGCGGCCTTGCCGAGGCGTGCTGCGGACAGTGGACGGGCGGCCATTCGGGTGCGGACGACGCGCTAGAAGTTTTTGGTCAGGTCCATGCCGGTGTAAAGACTGGCCACCTGGTCGGCATAGCCATTGAACGGCAGCGTCTTGCGACGGCTCAGCTCGCCGATGCGTCGTTCCTTCGACTGGCTCCAGCGCGGGTGATCGACCGCCGGATTGACGTTCGAATAAAAGCCGTATTCGCCGGCCGCATAGCCATTCCAGGTGGTGGGCGGCTGCTTCTCGACCAGGCGCACCTTGACGATCGACTTGATGCTCTTGAACCCGTACTTCCAGGGGACCACCAAACGGACGGGGGCGCCGTTCTGATTGGGCAGCACCTGCCCGTAAAGACCGACGGCCAGAATGGTCAGCGGGTGCATCGCCTCGTCCATGCGCAGACCTTCCACGTACGGCCACACCAGCGAGCCGGTGCGCTGGCCCGGCATCTGCTCGGGCGAAAACAGCGTGGTGAACGCCACGTACTTGGCCCGCGACGTCGGCTCCAGGCGCTTGAGCAGCGCCCCCAGGGGAAACCCGATCCAGGGAATCACCATCGACCAGGCCTCGACGCAGCGAAGGCGATAGATGCGCTCCTCCAGCGGGTTCTGCTTCATCAGCGCATCGATGTCGATGGTCTGCGGCTTGGCGATCTCCCCCTCGAACGCCACCGTCCAGGGACGCGTGCGCAGCGTGTGGGCGTTCGCCGCTGGATCGGACTTGTCGGTGCCGAACTCGTAAAAGTTGTTATAGCCGCTGACATCCTTCAACGGCGTCTTGGCCTCGTCGACGGTGATGGCGTCCTTCTTGTACGGGGGCAGCGCGATGGCGCCAGCCGACCCGGCGGCGCCGGGAGCGGGCCCTGGCGATGGAGAAGGACTCGCCTCCGACTTGCAGCCACCAAGTCCGAAGGTCAGGCCGGCGGCGGCCGCCGCGCCGCCGACCAGGAACTCCCGGCGACGCCAGTACAGCGCCGGAGCGGTGATTTCCGAGCCACGAACGTCCTGGGGTCGTTTGATCAGCAAGCGCGGTTCCTTCCGCTGTTTCCATACGCCGACACGGCCAAAGGTTACGCCCAAAATCCGTCGTTGGCACCGCATACTGGAGGCCCATGGTTCTGCCACCGGTCCTGGAGATAAAACGGACGCTCAGCGGGCGCGAGAAGCGGTTTTCCTGCCGTCTGTTGCAAGGCGACCCCGCCGGGCGCCGCGCGGTCCTGCTGTTCGTCTCGCAAGAGCCGATGCACGTTCACGGGATCGACCTGCCGCCGGGCACCGTCACCTTCGGTTACTTCTGGAGCGACCGCCCCTACAACGCCTATCACTGGCTGGACGCCGGCGGCGGCACGATCGGCGTCTACTTCAACCTGTCCGACAGCACGCGCATCGACGACGGCGTGCTGGAGTGGCGCGATCTGACCGTGGACATTCTGGCCACGCCGGCCGGCCGCCTGGAGGTCCTTGACGAGGACGAGCTGCCCACCGATCTGGCTGCCGACCTCCGCCGCGACATCGAGCAGGCCAAGGGGTCGATCCTCGCCCAGGCCCCGGCGCTGATCGCGGAGATCGAAGCGCAGTCGCGCGCCCTCGGTGCCGGCATGTTTCGGCGCCAGCAGGCGACGGAGCAGGGCAAGCCATGAAGACCGTCGTCCAGCGCGTGCAACAGGCGGAGGTGCTTGTCGACGGCACGCAGATTGGCCGCATCGATCGCGGTCTGCTGTTGCTGGTCGGCGTCGAGAAAGGCGACAGCGAGGCGGACGCCGACGTCACCGCGCGCAAGATCGCCGCTCTGCGCATCTTCAACGGACGAACGCCCATGGATCTCACCGTGGCCGACGTGGCGGGTGGCTGCCTGGTGGTCAGCCAGTTCACGCTGGCCGCGTCGCTTGCCAAGGGCAACCGCCCCAGCTTCGAGCCGGCCGAGGAGCCCGGCCGCGCCGAGGCGCTGTACCTGCGCGTGGCCGAGCAGTTGCGCGCCGCGGGACTGCCCGTCGAGACCGGCCGCTTCGGCGCCGACATGCAGGTGGCGCTGGTCAACGACGGACCGGTCACGTTTCTGGTCTTCACTCAGGGCGGCGCGCTCATCAAGTGAGCGCGGCCGCGTCGATCACCACGGGCGCGCGAGGCAGGCGTCCCAGGTCGAAGCCAGCGATCAGCGCCGCCGCCGGCAGACGCGACCCGGGGGGACACAGCCCCGCCGAGGCACCCAGCGCGCCCACCACCGCCTCCGGGGAGAGGCCGCCCTCGCGCAGCGAGGCCAGCGATGCCGGCCGCGTCCGTTTGGCCAGCCGCTCGCCGCCCGGCGACAGCACCAGCGGCACGTGAGCGAAGGCGGGAACGCCCAGACCCAGCGCCCGCCCGAGCGCGATCTGCCGCGGCGTCGACGGCAGCAGATCATCGCCGCGCACCACCTGCTGGATGGCCATGGCGGCGTCATCGACGACGACGGCCAGCTGGTACGAGGCGGCCCCGTCGGCGCGGCGCAAGACGAAGTCGTCGACCTCCCCCACGTCCGCCCGTTGCCCCTGCCCGCCGTCGCCGACCGCGCCGTGGACACCGTCGACGAAGGCGATCCGTTCGCCGCGCCCGTCAAAGCGCACGGTGGGCGTTCGCCCCTGCGCCGCCGCCCGCTCGCTCACCGTGCGCGCGTCGTTCCCGCGACAGGTCCCCGGGTAACGCGGCCCCTCCTCGTCGGCGGCGTGGGGCGCCGTCACCGCCCGCGCCACGTCGGCGCGCGAACAGGCGCACAGATAGGCGCGCCCGGCGGCGAGCAGCCGCGTGATGGCGCGGTCATAGAATGCCGTCCGTTCGCTCTGGCGGTACGACCCGGCCGGCCCTCCCCGGTCGGGCCCTTCGTCCCAGTCGAGCCCCAGCCAGCGCAGCTCGTCGAGCAACCGCTCCTCGGCGCCAGGCGCGATCCGCGGCCGATCCAGATCCTCGATGCGCATGACGAAGGCGCTGCCCGCCGCGCGCGCCGCCAGCCAGGCCAGCAGCGCCGTGCGCGCGTTGCCCAGGTGCAGGGGCCCGGTCGGGCTTGGCGCGTATCGCCCTTTCATGCCGCCCGCCCCCGCGCGCCGCGCTCAGTACTGAATCAGTGATTCGACCGGCACCCCGTCCAGACGGGACCGGCCGTTGAGCAACTCCAGCTCGACCACCACGGCCAGCGCCGCCACGCGCCCACCTTGCTGGCGGACCAGATCGATCGTCGCCCCCGCGGTTCCCCCGGTGGCCAGCAGATCGTCGACCACCACCACCGTCGTTCCCTCGACGACGGCGTCGGCGTGCATCTCCAGCGAATCGGTTCCGTACTCGAGGTCATACGTCCGCTTGTGCGTGCGATAGGGCAGCTTGCCCGGCTTGCGCACCGGCGCAAACCCGATCCCCAGCGCGGCGGCCACCGGCGCGCCAAAAATAAAACCGCGCGATTCGACGGCCACGATCGTCTCCGGACGATAAAGGGCGATCTTCTCGGCCAGGATGTCGATGCACAGCTTCATGGCCACGCCGTTGCCCATCAACGGTGTCAGGTCGCGAAACAGGATCCCCGGCTTGGGAAAGTCGGGGATGTCACGGATCCTCGCGCGCAGAAGCTCGATTCGCTGATCGCTGTTTTTCACGGCAGACCTCCGGACCCTGCCCGCGGGGGCGTCGCACCAAAGAACGTCATGGGATCCCTGGGAATCTGCCCCTGTCGGACCTCAAAGTGCAAGTGCGGCCCCGTGGCGTGACCCGTCTGCCCCACCAGCGCCACCTTCTGGCCCATCTGCACCTCATCGCCTTGCGCCACCAGCAGCGCGGAGTTGTGCGCATAGACCGTCAGCAGATCCCCTTTGTGCTGCAGCACGATCAGGTTTCCGTAACCGCGAATGCCATTCCCGGCATAGACCACCCGCCCGGCCGCGGCCGCGAACACGGGCGTGCCCACCGCTGCCGGGAGATCGATCCCTTCGTGGGGACGACCGCCGCGGGCGCCGAACGGCGAGCCGATCTGGGGATTCTCCAGCGGCCAGCGCAATCGTCCTTGCTCGGCAGGCGGGGCCAGAACGGCCACTGACGACGCGGGCGCAGTCGCGGACGCCACCGACGGTTGCTCAGGCAGCTCCAGGATGAACAGCAGCTTGCCCGGCGT
>DATLVT010000992.1:0-7502 GCA_035577105.1 Polyangia bacterium | reverse complement strand
CTTCGGAACCTCGGCGCGTCTGTACGTCGCCTCGTTGACCGCGTTTCTGGTCGGCCAGATGCTGGACATCAGCGTCTTCTATCTCCTTCGCCGCGTGACCGGACATCGCTTCCTGTGGCTGCGCGCCACCGGCTCGACGGTGCTGTCGCAGATGGTCGACAGCCTGGCGGTCAGCTTCGTGTTCCTGGTGGGGACACGGCCGATGAACTTCATCGTCAGCAACGCCGCCAACAACTACGTCGGCAAGCTGGTCATGGCCGTCTTGCTGACGCCGCTTATCTACCTTGGACACGGCGTCTTTCGCCGCTACTTCCACATCCCCGAACGCGACGCCCCGGCCATTCCGGATCCGTCGTGATCAGGGCAAGGCGGCGTCAGGCCGCCGGGGGTGGCGGCGGTGCGGGCGACGGGACCGCCGACACGGCCATGGCCCCCAGCTTCGGCATCTCGGTGAGGACCAGCGGCAAAAGCTCGTCCATCCGTTTGACGAAGAGGATCTCGATCTCCTTGCGCGGCTGCTCGGGGATGTCGACGATGTCCTTGCGGTTGCGCTCGGGCAGGATGACCCGCTTGATGCCGGCGCGGTGAGCGGCCAGGAACTTCTCCTTGATGCCCCCCACCGGCAGCACCAGCCCGCGCAGGGTGATCTCGCCGGTCATGGCCACGTCGTTGCGGATCGGCTTGCCGGTCAACAGCGAGGCCATGGAGACGAACATCGTCACGCCCGCCGAGGGGCCGTCCTTGGGGATGGCGCCGGCCGGGATGTGGACGTGGATGTCCGTCTTCTCCAGGAAGTTTTCTTCCAGGCCCAGCCATTTCGCCCGGGCCCGGATGAATGACAGGGCCGCCTGCGCCGATTCCTTCATCACGTCGCCCAGCTGGCCGGTGAGGACCAGCTGGCCCTTGCCGTTCATCTTCGTCGCTTCGATGAAGAGGATGTCGCCGCCCACCGGCGTCCAGGCCAGGCCGGTCGCCACGCCCGGCTCCGCGGTGCGCTCGGCCACCTCGGACTGGTGCTTCTGCGGCCCCAGGAACTCGGGGATGCGCTCGACGGTGACCGTCTCGATCGGCTGGGCCTTGCCTTCCGCCACCATGACCGCCACGGCGCGGATGACGTTGGCCACCTCGCGCTCGAGGTTGCGCACGCCCGCCTCGCGCGTATAGCTGTCGATCAGCTCGGCGATGGCCGCCTCGTCGAAGAGGACCTTCTCCGTCGACAGGCCGTGCTCGCCCAGCTGCTTGGGGATGAGGAACTGCTTCGAGATGTTCAGCTTCTCTTCACGGGTGTAACCGGGCAGCTCCAGCACCTCCAGCCGATCGCGCAGCGCGGGCGGGATGGGGTCCATGATGTTGGCGGTGGCCACGAACATCACCTTGGAGAGATCGAACGGCACCTCCAGGTAATGGTCCGAGAAGGTGTGATTCTGCTCCGGGTCCAGCACCTCCAGCAGCGCCGCTGCCGGGTCGCCGCGAAAGTCGTGCCCCAGCTTGTCGATCTCGTCGAGCATGAAGACCGGGTTGTTGGACCCGGCCTTCTTCATGCCCTGGATCAAACGTCCGGGCAGCGAACCGACGTACGTGCGCCGGTGGCCGCGAATCTCCGCCTCGTCGCGCACGCCACCCAGCGAGATGCGAATGAACTTGCGGCCCAGTGACCGGGCGATGGAACGCCCCAGCGACGTCTTGCCCACGCCGGGCGGTCCCACCAGGCAAAGGATGGGGCCGCGCTTGTCGGCCTTCAGCTTGCGCACCGCCAGATACTCCAGGATGCGCTTTTTGACCTTCTCCAGGTCGTAGTGGTCGGTGTTCAGGATGTCGCGCGCGGCCTGGATGTCCAGCTTGTCGTCGGTCGCCACCGACCAGGGCAGCTCGACCAGCCATTCCAGATAGGTGCGCGTGACGGTGTACTCCGCCGACGAGGGCTGCATCACCTTCAGCCGCTCCAGCTGCTTCATCGCCACTTTTTCCGTCTCGGCGGGCATCTTGGCGTTCAGGATCTTCTCGCGAAAGTCGTCCAGGTCGCCGCCCGATTCGTCGATCTCCCCCAGCTCTTCCTTGATGGCCTTGAGCTGCTGGCGCAGCACGTACTCGCGCTGGTTGCGGCCCATCTCTTCCTGGACCTGGCTGTTGATCTTCTCGCGCACCTTCAGCACCTCGTGCTGACGTGAGAGGAACTGCAGTACCTTGCGCAGGCGGCTCTTGAGGTCGAACGTCTCCAGGACGTCCTGCTTCTCGTCGACCTGAACGTCCAGGTTGGACGTGATGAGGTCGGCCAGCTGGCCGGGCTCCGTCACGCTGTCGACCAGCGCGCTGGCTTCCTTGGGCAACTCGGGCATCAGCTTGATGACCCGCTTGGCCACGTCCTTGAGGTTCATCACCAGGGCGTCCAGCTCGACGTCGGCGCTGGGCGCGTCGGGAAGCGGTTGGACCTTGGCGGTCATGAACGGATCCTGCCCGCCCACCTCCAGAATGCGGATGCGCGAGACCCCCTGGAGGATGACGGAGAAGTTGTCCTTGGCCAGCTTGATGACCTTGAGGATGCGAGCGGCGCAGCCCACCGAGTACAGATCGGTCGCGCCCGGATCCTCGGTGCGGGCGTCACGCTGCGTGACGATCCCGATCACCGGCCGCTCCTTGGAGATCGCCTCCTCGACCAGCTTGACCGACTTTTTACGACCAACGTCGATGGGAATGATCGATCCCGGGAACAGGACCGAATTCCGCAGCGGCAGAATAGAGATGATCTCGGGAACTTCTACGGGACCTTCGGGGGTAGGCTTCTTTGCGGCCATACCCCGATCGTATACGGGAGTTGGCTCGACGACAAATGAGTTTCGAGCGCGCGAGCGCTTATCTCGATCGTTTTTCCGAGACAGGCTTGGGCTGGGGGCTGAAGGCGTGGACGGTGGCGCCGTGGCTGCCGTTGTTGGCGCTGCCAGCCGCTGAGCTGCCGGCGCTGCCCGGCAGGGCGACGGCGGGGGCGCCGATGTCGCGTTTGATCCCGTGGTGGGCCAGCACCTTGACCTCGATCTTGCGCGAGACCTCAGGGTGATCGCGGAGGTACTGCTTGGCGTTCTCGCGCCCCTGGCCGATGCGATCGCCCTCGAAACCAAACCAGGCACCTGATTTTTCGACGACGCCGCTCTCGGCGCCCAGATCGACCAGATCCCCTTCGTGGCTGATCCCCTCCCCGTACAGGATGTCGAATTCGACCTCGCGGAATGGCGGCGCCATCTTGTTCTTCACCACCTTGACGCGCGTCCGGTTCCCCACCACCTTCTCGCCGTCTTTCAGGGCACCCACCCGGCGAATGTCCAGACGGACGCTGGCGTAGAACTTGAGGGCGTTGCCGCCGGTCGTCGTCTCCGGGTTGCCGAACATGACGCCGATCTTCATGCGGATCTGGTTAATGAAGATCACCAGGGTATTGGATTTTGAGATGGTGCCGGTCAGCTTGCGCAGGGCCTGGCTCATGAGGCGCGCCTGCAGACCGACGTGGGCGTCGCCCATCTCCCCTTCCAGCTCGGCTCGCGGGGTCAAGGCCGCCACGGAGTCGACCACGATGACGTCGACCGCGCCCGAACGGACCAGCATCTCGGTGATCTCCAGGGCCTGCTCGCCGCAGTCGGGCTGCGACACCAGCAGATCGTCGGTGCGCACGCCCAGCTTGCGCGCATAGCCCACGTCCAGGGCGTGCTCGGCGTCGACGAAGGCGCAGATGCCACCGGTCTTTTGTGCCTCGGCCACCACGTGCAAGGCGAGAGTGGTCTTGCCCGACGACTCAGGGCCGTAAATTTCCATGATGCGTCCGCGCGGCAGGCCGCCCACGCCCAGGGCGATGTCCAGGCCCAGCGAACCCGAGGGGATCACCTGCACCTCGGGCGGCGCCATCCCTTCGCCGAGGCGCATGATGCTCCCCTTGCCGAACTGCTTTTCGATGGTCGAGACCGCCAGATCGATGGCCTTGTCCCGTCCGACGTCCCTCTCCCTTTCACGAGGCGCAGGAATGATCGGCTTTGCTTCTTTGCTGTCCTTGGTGTCTTTTCTGTCTTGGCCGTCAACCTTGGTCTCGCTGGTCGCCATGTTTTTCTCCTTCATTGTGGTCGCGCCTGATCTCCGCGTGGCGCGGGCGCGCGTTCGCCGAGCGGGGCCCGGCAACGCAAGACGTACGTTGAACCTTCACGGCCAAGCTGGCTTTCGTATATGCAGACCTCGCCCACGGCCACATCGCCGAAGGCGTGATCGCTCCACGACGCCAGCGCCGCGCGCGCGTCGACAACCTCGCGCTCGCGCGTGCGGCCCACGGTGACGTGGCCGCGAAAAACCCTGTCCTCGGGCACGAAGCCAAAGCTGGCTGTCACCTCACCGACAATCGCCGCGACGCCGGCCAGCCCCTGCTGCGGGTCATCGATGCCGGCCCAGATGATGCTGGCGGCGCGCGGTGACGGGAACGCTCCGAAGCCGCGCACAGCGATGGCAAAGGGCGGCACCGTCTGCAGCCTCTGCACCAGCGCCTGCCCCAGTTGCTCGAGACGATCAGCGGCGACATTGCCCAGAAACTTCAACGTGACGTGAAGGTTCTCGACCTTGCGCGACCAGCGAACAACCCCTTGCGGAAACGCCGGCGCCAGAGACGCCGCCGCGGCCAGAACGCGGACCTGAACAGGAGGCGGTAACGTGACGGCGACGAAGCTGCGTACCCCGACCGTCGTCGTCATCTTTTGCGGGTATCGAAATAGCGCCTGGCGACATCCAGCGCGTAGTAGGCGGCCGCCATGCGAATGCGATCGCGATCGCCGGCGAAAAGCTTTGTCGAGGTGCGTGTCGATCCGGGGCCGCACACCGCGAAGCAGACCGTCCCCACCGGTTTCTCCGGCGAGCCCCCTTCGGGCCCCGCCACGCCGGTCAGGGCCGCCGCCACGATTGAACCGCACAGCTTCTTCACCCCTTCGGCCATCTCGCGCGCGCACGGTTCGCTGACCGCGCCGAAGTCAGCCAAGGTCTCGGGCTTGACGCCCAGGACGCCGGTCTTGATCTCGTCGGAGTAAGAAACCACCGAACCGCGGAAGAACGTGCTGGCGCCTGCCTCGGCGGTCACCAGCTGCCCGGCCAGGCCGCCGGTGCAGGACTCCGCGAGGGCCAGCGTGGCGCTTTGCGCCTTCAACGCCTTGGCCACCGCACCGGCGAACGTTTCGTCGTCGACGCCGTAGATGCCAGTGCCGATGCGCTTGCGCAGCTCTGTCTCCAGCCGTTCCAGCGTCGCGCGCGCCCGATCGGGATCGTTGTCGCGCACCACGATCTTCACGTGGTTTTCCGGATTGGCCGTGCGGAAATGCAGGGTCACCCCTTCGACGCCCATCAGCAGGCCGGCCAGGCGGTGATCGATGTGCGATTCGCCCATGCCGTACAGGTGCCAGGTGCGCACCAGCGGGGGCAGCACGCCCCGCTCGGCCAGGTCTCGCGCCAGTCGCGGCGCCACGTGGTCCAGGAACATCCGCTCCATCTCGCGCGGGACGCCCGGCAAAAAATAGGCGTCCGTGCCGCCCAGGGAGATCAAGAACCCGGGCGCGATGCCGGCCGAATTGGGCAACGCCTTGCCGCCCACCGGAATGCGCACCTGACGCAGGTTGTTCGGCGTCAGCTCGAAGCCGTGCGTCGAGAATCGCTTCTTCATCGCATCCAGCGACGGTTCGTCCGCGTTGGATTCGACGCCCAGCAGGCCGGCCACCACGTCGACGGTGCGATCGTCGTCGGTGGGTCCCAGCCCCCCGCACGAGACGATGACGTCGACATCGGCGCGCAGGCGCACCAGGGCGGCTCGAATGTCGCGCGGGTCGTCCGAGACCACCAGGTGCTCGACCACCTCAAGCCCCGCCTCGAACATGCGCTGCGACAGGAACGCGGCATTACGGTTGATGATTTCGCCCCGCAGAACCTCATCGCCGATGGCCAGGATGGCTGCCCGCTGGGCCTTCAGAGTCGAGCCGGAACTAGACATTTGAGCAGTACCCTACCCGGGCCCGAATGGTGTGTCAAAGGGATTAGTTGCGTCCCGCGAAGGCGGGACTTCCGACAACTTTTCGCAAGACATGCGGATGAATTGACGCCTTGGAACGTGACCGGTACGCTGAACCGTTCCTCGACGCCACCATGCGCATTCGCTACGCTGCCAAGACCGACGTCGGGATGAAACGGACGCACAACGAGGACTATTTCTCGTTGATCGAGGACGAACAGCTGTTCCTGGTCGCCGACGGCATGGGCGGTCACGCCTCGGGCGAGGTCGCCTCGAAGATGGCCGCCGAGGTCATCCACGAATTCTTTTCGCGCTCGAAGGACGACGACGCCACCTGGCCGTACAAGATGGATCGCCATCTCAGCTACGTGGAGAACCGCCTGGTTGTCGGCATCAAGATGGCCAACCAGCGCATCTTCGAAGCCGCCGCCAAGGACATGAAGTTCAAGGGCATGGGGACCACGATCGTCAGCGGCCAGATCGTCGGTGATCGGTTCTATATCGCCCACGTCGGTGATTCGCGCTGCTATCGCGTGCGCGAAGACGGCATCCAGCAGATGACCCGCGATCATTCGCTGCTGGAAGATTACAAGGACGCCAAGCCGAACATGTCTGACGAGGAACAGCGCAAGTTCCCGCACAAGAACGTCATCACGCGCGCCCTGGGCATGCGCGATACAGTGCAGGTGGACGTGCTGGCGCACGAGATCCGCGACCGCGACATCTTCCTGCTCTGTTCGGACGGCCTGTCAGGAATGATCGAGGATGATCGCGTCCTGGAGATCGTGCGCGACGCCTCGTCGCTGGAGACCGCGGTGGCCAATCTGATCGACGCCGCCAACATGGCCGGCGGCACCGACAACATCACGGTGCTGGCCCTTCAGTGCCTGGCCAATCCCGTCAGCACTTGATCTGGAACCCTCAAAGGGTTCCAGACCTCCCGCGATCGAACTTCGGCGGCAAAGCCGCCTGCGTTCCGACGCGCATGAGCGATCTGGAACCCTCAAAGGGTTCCAGACCTCCCGCGATCGAACTTCAGCGGCAAAGCCGCCTGCGTTCCGACGCGCATGAGCGACCGTCAGGCCTCGTCGGCCTTCCACTTGATCGAGCACCCCATCGAGGGACGCTGTTGCGGTGACGGCCGAGCGCCGGCAAGCAACGCATCCAGCGCCGCGGCCAGCTCGCGATGGGTCACCTTCGCCTCGTCTTTCCACGAATCGTCGATGCGCCCACGGTAGGCCAGGCGACGGTCGCGGTCGTAGACAAATATGTCCGGCGTGCAGACCGCGCCGAAGGCCCGCGCCACGTCCTGCGATTCGTCGTGAAGATACGGAAAGCCGTAGTTCTTCTCGCGCCACCGCTGCGCCAGCTTTGGAAAGGCGTCGTCCGGATACGTCGCCGCATCGTTGGAGCAAACACCGACCAGCTGCGCGCCCCGTGGTCCGTAGGCGCGGGCGAGTTCGATCAACCGATCCTCGACCGCCTT
>DATLVT010000991.1:0-4483 GCA_035577105.1 Polyangia bacterium | reverse complement strand
CGCGCAGGGCCTGCCCTGGCTCCAGCGGCCGCGTCTCGTCGCCCCGCCGCCAGTAGGCCACCAGCCCCGCCGATTTCGCCAGCGACGCGCCCCGGAGCCCCGCGTAAGGAACCGTCGCCGGCGCCGGCACGCGCGGCCGAGCGACGAGCGCCGCGATGCCGCCCATCAAGACAATGATGCCGGCCAGCGCCAGCGGTCGACCGCGAACGTGCATCTTCCCGCGGGGCAGCTCCCGCCCTGCCGCGATCTAGCCCTTGCTGTCCGTGCGTCCCAGCGGCAACACCAGGTCCACGTTGACGTGCGGCCGCGGAATGATGTGGACGGCGACCATCTCGCCGATCCGTTCGGCCGCGCGCTGGCCGGCTTCGGTGGCCGCCTTCACCGCCGCGACGTCGCCGCGCACGATGGCGGTGACGAAACCGCCGCCGATCTTCTCGTAGCCGATCAGTTCGACCTTGGCCGCCTTCACCATGGCGTCCGCCGCCTCGACCATCGCCACGAATCCTTTGGTTTCGATCATTCCAAGCGCGTCTGCCATGGGATCTCCTGTCTATTTATCCACGAACTTCTCGCCGCCGCGTCCGGGTAGGCCTTCGATGGCCGCGATCGCCGCCTGCGCTGCCGCGTCGATCTCCGCCTCCGGTCCCGACAGCCACAGCCGCCCGAAGGCGCCGTAGGGTTGCACCTGGACCAGAAAGATGTGCGCCGCCTTCTCCGCCTCGTTGGCGGCGAACGCCACGTAACCGGCGGGCTCGGTCTCCAGGATGAACAGCGACTGGCCGGGCAGGATCATCATCCCCTGCGAGTTGCGGTTGATGATCTGGGCCTGATACGCCTCCAGCGAACGGATGATCTGGTTGGTGACCACCTGCGGTTTGATGCGCTCTTCCTCGCGCGTCTCCAGATGCGCCAGAATGGCGGCGCCGGCGTTGCGCACGTCGCCCTGATCGTCGGCGTGCACCTCCAGCAGCCCGTACGCCCGCTCCACGATCTGCAGCGCCGGCGCCACGCGCGTCGCCTTCAGGGCGATGTCGGTGATCCGGTTGATGGCGATGCCGGGCGCGATCTCCACGAACAGCGACGCCTGCCCGGGCACCGGCAAGAACCCGCGCGCCGTCTTGCCCATGAAGCTGGCAAGCTGGGGCTGCAACGAATCAAGGAAGGTGTAGCAGCGTAAGGTGGTGGCGCCCACGGCGCGACTAACGTATCAGCCGACCTGCGCCCCTTCAAGCAACGGCGCTGCGACAAGACCACCGCCGCGGCTCAACCAACGCGCGCCGCGATGAACCCCACCATCTGTCCGGTGCGCCCCCCGTCGCGCCGGTAGGAGAAGAACCTCGCGCGATCGCAGCTGGTGCACTCGGGACCGGCGTCGATGTTGTCGGGGGGAACGCCGGCCGCCACCAGCAACAGCTGATTGAGCCGCTTGAGATCGACGTGCGGCTTGCCGGCGCCGCGCCTGACCACGCCCGCTGTCTCCGCTGTGGGCGCTCCCGGGATCCGCTCCACCACTGCCTCGGCCGCCTGCACCACCTCCTCGCCCACTTCAAAGCAGCAAACCCCGATGGCCGGCCCCAGGGCCACCCGCAGGTCGGCGGGGCGCGTGCCGAACTCGTCGCGCATCCGCTGCACCGCCGCCGGCACCACGCCCGCCACCGTTCCCCGCCAGCCGGCGTGAACAGCCGCCACCGCGCCCGTGCGCACGTCGGCCATCAACACCGGAATGCAGTCGGCGACATACACCGAGACCACAGCCCCGGCCAGGACCGTACAGAGACCGTCGGCCCGTCGCTGAGAAACGGCCGCCGCGTCGTCGCCGGCGCCGACCGGCAGCACCACCGCGCCGTGCACCTGGGTCGCCGCGAACACCACGTCGCTGCCGGCGGCCCGCTGCAGGCGCCGGCGATTCTCCGCGACGTTGGCGGGCGCGTCGCCCCACCTGGCCCCCAGGTTCATGCTGGCGAAGTCCCCGCCGCTGACGCCTCCGCCGCGCATGGTGAAGCCGTGGCGAAACCCGACCGGGATCACCGCCGACCGCAGCAGCGGCAGCACCAGCGCGCCGTCGCCCTGGCCTCCCACGCCTGCCGCCTCGACAAAGGGATCCTCGCGCATGGTCTTACTTTACCGCAGCCGACCCGCCGGCCAGCGCCCGCAGCGCGGCCAGCGCCTGCTGAAAATCCGGCGGCGGCGCCGACTCGAAGTGCAGGTCCTGGCCGGTGGCCGGATGGCGAAAGCCGAGAACGCGCGCGTGCAGCGCCTGCCGCCCCAGCGTGCGACCGATCTCGCGCAGCGCCGGCTCGCGCGGCGGCCGCCCGTACGTGGCGTCGCCCAGCAGCGGACAGCCCAGCGCCGCCAGGTGCAGGCGCACCTGGTGCGTTCGTCCGGTCTCCAGCTGGGCCTCCATCCGCGCGGCGCCGCCCAGGCGTTCCAGCACGCGCCAGTTGGTGACCGCCCGCCGACCGATCTTCACCCGCGTGGTGAACTTCTTGCGGTCGCGCGGGTCGCGACCGTGCAGCGTATCGATGCGGCCGCTGGGCCCCGGCGGTTTCCCGACGGCCAGCGCCTCATAGACGCGCGTGATGTCGTGGCTCTTGAACGCCGCGCCCAGCGCGCCCATGGTGGCGTCGTCCTTGGCCACCACCAGCAGGCCCGAGGTGTCCTTGTCGATGCGGTGGACGATCCCCGGGCGCAGCTCGCCGCCGATGCCGCGCAGATCCTGGCAATGGGCCAGCAGCGCGTTCACCAACGTCCCCGCTTCATGCCCGGGCGCCGGGTGAACGACCAGCCCCGCCGGTTTGTCGATGACCACCAGCCAGCGATCTTCATGGACCACCGTCAGCGGGATCTCCTCGGCGGAGATCTCGGTCTTCTCGACAGGCGGCGGCGCCCACGCCACCTCCTCGCCAGGCCGCAGCTTGCGCGACGGCGCCGACACCGCCTGGCCGTCGATGGTGACAGCTCCCTGGCCGATGTGCCGGCCCAGCTGCGTGCGCGACACCTCCGGCACCTGCGTGGCCAGAAAGACGTCCAGGCGCTGCCCGGACGCTTCGTGACCGACGACGAAGCGCCGCGTGGTTACCAGATGCGGGATTTGATGTGCGCCTTGGACTTCAGCATCACGTCCACCAGCGCGCGATCGTACAGGTTGAGGACGTAAATTTCGGGCGTGACCCGGCTCTTGTACAAAGTGCGTCCTTCTTCGATCTCGTCGCGCATCACATCGAACAGGGTGTCGCGTTCGATGCCGTTCAGGATCTTCGCTTCGTGGTAAAGCGTCAGATCGGAGGCGATGGCGCGCGCCAGCTGCCGCGCCCGCTCCGGCTTGTCGATGAGAGCCATGGCAGGAAGATTACACTAAAGATCGATGGAACCACCCAATCGGTCCACATCGACGGGCAACGTCGAATCGATCCGCACCGCCACCTGCCCCGCCTTGCTGACCCGCACCACCTCGCCCAGGACCCGCACCGGCTCCTCGCCCCCTCGATGCGGCAGCTCGAACTCGACCAGCTCACCCGGGCGTCCGCCTCCCAGCCGGTCCTCGAAGACCATTCCCGTGCTGGACACGTTCGCAATTTTGCGCAGGTACCTGGCCCCTTCGACCAGTTCCACGCCGTAAAAATCCGCCGGCAACCTTTGTCGCGTTCGCCGGTCCTCCACTGAAGGTGACCACATTCGCTTTGTTACCATCGTGACTACCACACCTACATCCGCCTACGTCGCCCGTCAAATTTTCTTCCCGCTAGCGCGGGCGTTGGTTGCCCCCTAACCTCTGCAACGGAGGTTTCGATGCCCGTTCGCCCCCAGATTCGCCTGGTTATCCCCGCCCTGCTGGCCGCGCTGGCCCTGTCGTCCCAGGTCCGCGCCGAAGGATCGACTTACGAGCTGAAGAAGACCGAGCCGAAGGTCGCAGTCGGCGCCAGGTCCAGCGCCTCGCTGACCATCGCCGCCCGGAACGGCTGGCACGTCAACGGCGAGGCCCCCATCTCCATCTCGCTGGTGGCCCCGGCCGGTCTGACCCTGGTCAAGACCAAGCTGGTCCGCGGCGACCTGGCCGAGAGCACGCTGGAAGCGGCGCGCTTCGAGATTCCCTTCGAGGCCGTCGACGCCGGCACCAAGGTCGTCACCGCCGAGGCGCGCTTTGTGATGTGCCAGGAGAGCGCCTGCAAGCCGGTGAAAGAGACACTGTCATTCAACATCGAAGTGTCGCCGGCAGCACCGGCCGCGGCGCCGCCGAAGGCGAAGGCCTCCGGCAAGAAGAAGCACGCCACCTAAAACCCAGGCAGGGGACCGCACCGGCGAGGTTGTAGAGGTGGTGGAGGGCGGCGGTACGTGAGGTGGGGCTCCATTCGCTTCGTCGCGGGGGCGGGAGCGGTGGGGTTCCCTGCCGTGCTTGTATATCTCTGGCGGACAGGATTGTGATGGGGGAGGTGGTAGTCCGGAAGAGGGTCGCCGTGCCGTGCTGGAGGCAAAGTCCTCGTGT